>NZ_JBYNSB010000017.1:0-91940 GCF_057785455.1 Mesobacillus sp. | reverse complement strand
GTTCGTCCTGAGCCAGGATCAAACTCTCCAAAAAAGAGTATGAGTTTAGCTCATAATTTAAAACGTTGGCTCATGATCTTCTATTATAGAAGCCATGATCATTTATTGTTTGTTGACGCTTGTTTGTTTAGTTTTCAAAGAACAATTCTTATACTCATCGCCCAGAAGCGACTTTATTAATATAACATTTACCTGCTATATAAGTCAATAACTTTTTTCAAAAACCTGTATAAAAGTTAATGTTTTCGTTACTGACTTTGAAGATTATATCAGGCATAAAACTATAAAGCAATACTTTATCCATACTTTCTTTAATTTTTTTCTTGCTCAGTCGGAAACAGTAACGCAGTTGATAGATTGCTGAGTGACAATGCACCCTTCAATCTATTCTGTATGGAGTACAATAAGCAGACTTGAAGACTTTTGGACTGAACACAGGTGGAAATCTACTTTTAAAAAAGATCTGTTATTTTGAGTGCTGATTTATATATTATGTTAATTGAAGTTGAAGCCTATTTAAATAGAGCCACAAAAAAGAAGCTGGCAATTAAACCAGCTTTCTTAGATCACTTCTTCAATATGCAGATGCCTGTGTTTTTCTAAGGCCAGGATTTCCGTTGAATCAGTCAGCCTTACCAGCGGTCTTGCCGGATTTTTTTCTTCTACGAAAATGATTTCTGCTGTTTGCCCGTCAGATAGCCTGATCTTGCTTCCGATGGAAACCGTCATGATCGAGGAGCTCAGCGCCTTTAATGCTGCAATATCGAATTCTCCAAAAAGCTCTTCATTGATCATTTCCAAAACTTTGAAAGGCGAATGCTTTGGCTTATAAAGACGTTCAGATGTCATCGCATGGAATATATCCGCCACCGATAAGATTTTAGCGAAGGGATGAATCCTGTTGGCCTTTTCCCCGAAAGGATAGCCGCTTCCATCCATGCGCTCGTGGTGATGAAGTATAGCGATCTTGGCAGCATCTTTCAGCAGCGGACTGTTTCTCACCATCTGGTAGCTGTATGTCGGATGCTTTTTAATCTCCTCATATTCCTCAACGGTCAGACTCGTATTCTTATTGAGGAGACTGTAGCTGATTTTTGCCATACCGCAATCCGATAGGCAGCCTGCCAGGGCAATCTGGGTAACATCCCCTTTGCTGTAGTTCAGCTTTTTTGCAATAAAAGCACTGATGATGCCAACTGCCAGTGGATGATCATATAAATAATCCGTTTTGGTAGTATAGTGATGAAGATGAAAAATATCGGAAGAATTGATATCAGCTGTATCAATCAGCGGCACGATAATGGCTCTTACCTTGGATATATCAATTTGCATGCCTGATTGCCATGAGATGAATTCTTTCTTGAAATCTTGTTTTGCCCTTAAGAACAGATCTATGAAGGTAAGCTCGGAACTTCCCAAATCGGCAGCGGCTGTTTTTTTATCTGGAGCGATAGATGGCCCATTGAACGGTGCACCATTAACCAGTGTTTTCTCAATTTCGACTTCCTTAACCATAAAAGCTTTCAAAAAGTTTATAAGATGTGCTGACAGCACAGTCTTCTTAACCATGATCGGTCTGTTCGTCCTGCTTAGAACATCATCAGAAAGGATACAGCCATCTATCAGGTTGTCTACGTATACGCGCAAGGCCTCCACCTCAGATATAGATTTCTTACTATAATTTTACTTTATTTTACCAAAAAAGAGGAACACAATTTTGTGTTCCTCTCAAAAGTTTTATTCAGCATCGTCTTCCCCAATAGCTTCTTGCTCAATTGTATCATCCGCATCGGCAGCTGCATCTTCAACCATCGCGTCCTCTGCGTCTCCATCCAGTTCAAGATCGTCGATTTTCTCTTCTTCCTTATCGACTTTCGCTACTGTTGCTACATATTCGTTTTCTTCCCTATTCAGGCTGATCAGTTTGACACCCTGAGTATTACGTCCTGTTACAGAAATAGAGCTTACAGGTATACGGATCAGGACGCCGCCTGTGGTGATCAGCATCAAGTCTTCTTCCCCAGACACTGCCTTCATTGTGACCAGGTCACCATTCTTTTCGGTAATATTGCATGTCTTTATGCCTTTACCGCCGCGTCCCTGTCTTCTGTATTCTTCGGAAGGGGTACGCTTGCCATAGCCATTTTTCGTAACGACAAGAATCTCATCATTCTCCTCAAGGACTTCCATGCCAACGACTTCATCGTCTTCTGACAGAGAGATTCCTTTTACGCCAGTGGCAGTACGGCCCATTGAACGGACATCTGTCTCAGGGAAACGGATCATTAAACCATTCTTTGTGCCAATGATCATTTCCTTGCTTCCGTCTGTCATACGTACGGAAATCAATTCATCGCCTTCACGCAGGTTAAGGGCAATCAAGCCATTATTGCGGATATTCGCAAAGGATGAAAGCGGTGACCGTTTCGAAATACCTTCTTTTGTGGTGAAGAACAGGAACCAGTCATCCACGAATTCTTCGACTGGTATGATGGCATTGACCCATTCACCCTTTTCGATTTCAAGAAGGTTGATAATCGGGATGCCCTTTGCAGTCCGGCTGAATTCCGGGATTTCGTAACCCTTCGAACGGTATACCTTACCCTTGTTCGTGAAGAACAGGATTGTATCATGTGTCGAAGTTGTAATCAGGTGTTCAACGAAATCATCTTCATTCGTGCCCATTCCCTGGATTCCGCGGCCACCGCGTCTTTGTGCTCTGTAAGTAGAGACAGGGAGACGCTTGACGTATCCGTTATGAGTCAGGGTAATGACGATATTTTCACGAGGTATCAAGTCCTCATCCTCGATCATTTCAAGTCCGCCAGATACAATTTCAGTGCGGCGCTCATCGTTGAAGCGCTCCTTGATTTCAGTGAGCTCTTCACGGATGATTTCAAGTACCTTTTCTTCGTCAGCAAGGATTGCTTTTAGTTCAGCAATCAGCTGCATTAGACTCTGGTACTCTTCTTCGATTTTTTCGCGTTCCAATCCTGTCAGCCTTTGCAGACGCATATCAAGGATAGCCTGTGCCTGCTTTTCTGAAAGGCTGAACTGAGTCATCAAGCCTTCTCTCGCAATGTCAGTCGTACGGGAGCTTCTGATCAGGCTGATGACAGCATCAAGGTTATCGAGTGCAATTCGCAAGCCTTCTAAAATATGAGCACGAGCTTCTGCCTTTTTCAGTTCGAACTCAGTCCTGCGGCGAATAACAACAACCTGGTGGTCAAGATAGTATTTTAAACACTGCTTCAGGTTCAGTACCTTCGGCTGCCCATCAACTAGGGCAAGAAGATTGATACCAAAGCTTGTCTGTAATGCAGTCTGCTTGTAAAGGTTATTTAAAAGGACATTGGCATTGGCATCCTTGCGCACCTCGATGACAATCCGCATTCCCTTACGGTCAGATTCATCGCGCAGGTCTGTAATGCCATCAATTTTCTTGTCGCGTACTAGCTCAGCGATTTTTTCAATCAGCTTCGCCTTATTTACCTGGTAAGGAATCTCATTGACGATAATGACTTCCTTGCCATTGGACTTTTGCTCGATTTCCACCTTCGCGCGAAGGGTGATCGATCCGCGGCCCGTTTCATATGCCTTGCGGATGCCGCTGCGGCCAAGAATTAAACCTGCAGTCGGGAAATCAGGCCCTTTGATGATTTCCATCAATTCCTGGATTGTCATTTCAGGATCTTTACTGATTGCCAGCACGCCATCAATGACCTCTCCCAGCTGGTGAGGCGGAATATTTGTTGCCATACCTACAGCGATACCCGAAGTACCGTTCACAAGCAGGTTCGGGAATCTTGATGGCATAACGACTGGCTCTCTTTCAGAACCGTCATAGTTATCCTGGTAATCAATCGTGTCTTTATTGATATCACGCAATAGCTCCATCGAAATCTTCGACATACGCGCTTCCGTGTAACGCATCGCTGCTGCTGCGTCCCCATCGACAGAACCGAAGTTTCCGTGACCGTCCACGAGCATATAGCGGTAGTTAAAATCCTGTGCCATACGGACCATAGTGTCGTATACGGCAGAATCACCGTGCGGGTGGTACTTACCGATAACTTCACCGACGATCCTCGCCGATTTTTTATAGGCCTTGTCCGAATGCATGCCAAGGTCATGCATCGCATAAAGAATCCTTCTGTGAACCGGCTTCAGGCCGTCACGTACGTCTGGAAGCGCACGGGCGACGATAACGCTCATCGCATAATCCAGGAAGGATGTACGCATTTCCTGACTAATATTAATCTCTTTCACACGAGAATTTGGTGTCTCAGCCATTTAAGAGAAACCTCCTTTAGTAAGAAAAGTGCAAGCGGCTTGTGACCATCTTCAGGCTTGAATTCGACGAATTACAGCCCGGTGGTCCATGCGCTGGAGCTAGGCACTTATCTAATGATCTTGCTTCTTGTGATATATAATCTATCGATAATTTCAGAAAAACCAGGATAGAGGCATACCTTCTATCCTGGGTGTCTATTAAATATCTAGGTTCTTAACGTATAGCGCATTTTGCTCGATGAAGTTACGGCGAGGCTCTACCTTGTCACCCATCAGGATTTCGAAGGTCTCATCCGATTCGATCGCATCCTCAAGACTAACTTGAAGCAGTGTCCGCGTTTCCGGATTCATCGTCGTTTCCCAAAGCTGCTCGGGATTCATTTCACCAAGACCCTTATAGCGCTGGATACCAGGCTTAGGCTGCTGTGATAGTCCGCCAAGAATCTTCTCAAGCTCTTTGTCGTTATAAGCATATTCAATCCGCTTGCCCTGCTGGATCTTGTATAGAGGCGGCTGTGCGATGTAAATGTATCCTGCCTCAAGGATTTTTCTCATATATCTGTAGAAGAACGTCAATAATAAAGTACGGATATGGGCACCATCGACATCAGCATCTGTCATGATGACAATCTTCTGGTAACGTGCCTTTGAAAGGTCGAAGTCTTCACCAATACCAGTACCGATCGCTGTGATGATCGCTCTTACTTCATTGTTGGATAAGATTTTATCCAGACGGGACTTTTCTACGTTCAGGATCTTACCTCTTAGCGGCAAAATCGCCTGGAAGTGGCGGTCACGGCCCTGCTTGGCAGATCCGCCGGCAGAGTCACCCTCAACCACATACAGTTCGCTAATGGCTGGGTCCTTGGATGAGCAGTCTGCCAACTTACCTGGAAGACTTGAAATTTCAAGCGCACTTTTGCGTCTTGTCAGCTCACGAGCCTTTTTCGCGGCAAGTCTTGCACGCGCAGCCATGAGTCCTTTATCTACGATTTTCCTAGCTACATTGGGGTTTTCAAGCAAGAATTTCTCAAAATGCTCTGAAAAGGTTGTATCTGTAACATTACGAACTTCTGAATTTCCCAGCTTAGTTTTCGTCTGCCCTTCAAATTGTGGATCTGGATGTTTGACCGAAACGATTGCTGTCAATCCTTCACGCACATCGTCACCGGAAAGGTTAGCATCCGCTTCCTTGAAGATTCCATGCTTACGGGCATAGTCGTTGATAACACGTGTCAACGCTGTTTTGAATCCAAATTCATGGGTTCCGCCTTCGTAAGTATGGATATTATTCGCAAAAGAATAGATGTTGCCCGTAAAGCTATCATTGTACTGAAGAGCTACCTCGATGGTGATTCCGTCCTTTTCACCCTCGATATAGATTGGTTCCTCATGGAGCACTTCCCTTGTGCGGTTTAAATGCTCTACATAGGATTTAATACCGCCTTCGTAGTAATACTCATTCTTTTTATCTTCAACACGTTTGTCTTCAATCGTGATTTTTATGCCCCTGTTCAGGAAAGCAAGCTCACGCAAACGGTTAGCAAGTGTATCATAGTCATATTCAAGAGTCTCGGTGAAAATTTCGCCGTCCGGTTTGAAGTGGACAGTTGTACCTGTATGGTCCGTTTCACCAATGACCTTTAGCGGATCGCCGACTGCGCCGCGTTCGAATTTCTGGTAATGAACTTTTCCATCACGGTGTACAAATACCTCCAGATAAGTCGAAAGGGCGTTAACAACCGAAGCACCTACACCATGCAGACCGCCGGAAACCTTATAGCCTCCGCCGCCGAACTTACCGCCCGCATGGAGTACGGTCATGATGACTTCTACAGCTGGACGGCCCATTTTTTCATGGATCCCGACCGGAATACCACGGCCATTATCTTTGACAGTAATGCTGTTGTCCTCTTCGATAATGACATTAATTTCGTCACAGTAACCTGCGAGGGCTTCATCTATACTATTATCAACGATTTCCCATACAAGATGGTGCAAGCCCTTAACACTCGTTGAACCGATATACATACCCGGACGTTTACGTACAGCCTCCAGGCCTTCGAGCACTTGTATCTGGTTTTCATCATACGCTTGTCCCTGTGTGGCTTGTTGCTCCATTGACATATCGATCACCTACACTTTCATTTGACTCTTCTTTTTTCAAAAATGGACAATTGGCTGTTATCGCATAAATTGCGTTTAATCGACAAAATTTGCGAGAAATGCCGTAACTGGATCTATTAAAATTCCTGAACGGATAATTTTTGGGAGCGTTTCTTTAATGTTCCTGATGCAAGAGGAGAATAATAAATATGATTCCCTGTCACCACAATGGATTTGACCGTCCCTTTTGCAAGATGGACGACCTGCTGATTCTGGCGGGTAATGAACTCCTCCATGTATGGGGAGGAATTGGCGCTATCAATATCTAAAATTGCGATAATATCCCTTGTCCTGACGAGGACTTCTTCACCAACATGCAAATACATTGATTCCACCTCATTGGATCCTTGACATTTTGCCGGCTTCCACTTTGTATGCAGCCGCCTCTTTCAGTGTCTGATGGTCAATCCCTTCTACACTTGTTGTCGTGACAAAGGTTTGAACTTTCCCCTGGATGGTATTTAATAAGTGGGATTGGCGGTAATCGTCCAATTCAGATAAAACATCATCCAGCAGAAGGATTGGATATTCACCTATTTCTGAATGGATCAGCTCTATTTCAGCCAATTTCACCGAGAGTGCCGTTGTCCGCTGCTGCCCCTGTGAACCAAAGGTCTGGACATCCCGGCCATTCACAAAAAACTGCAGGTCATCACGATGAGGCCCGAACATGGTTGTGCCTCGATCAATCTCTCTCATCTTTATTTTAGCAAATTTTTCTTCATAGACTGCTATCATTTTCGACAAATCATCATCTTCTGATACCTCTGCAGACGGTTTGTAGATGATTTTCAGGCTTTCAAGCCCTCTTGATATCCCCTGATGGATCGGCAATGCCCATTGTTCCAGCAGATTCAGGAATTCAAATCTTTTCACAATGATCTTAGCCGCAACCTGTATGAATTGCTCCGTCAGGATGTCGAGCATGGTATGGTCCGATGCTTTTTTGATTTGCAGCTGCTTCAAATAATGGTTCCGCTGCTGAAGGATCTTGTTGTACTGGCTGATATCATGCAGATAGACAGCTGACACCTGGCCAATTTCCATATCAATAAAACGACGCCTTACTTGAGGGCTCCCTTTTACAAGGTTGAGATCTTCAGGCGCGAACATGACAACATTCATATTGCCGACATACTGGCTGAGCTTGCGCTGCTCGAGATGATTGACCTTGGCTTTCTTGCCTTTTTTCGAGATGACAAGCTGCATGGGCAGAGAGCCGTTGCTTTTTTTAACCCGTCCCTCTATTTTAGCATATTCTTCGTCCCAGCGAATCAAATCTTTATCGTTTGAGGTCCTGTGTGACTTGGCCATGGCAAGTACATAGATCGACTCCATGACATTCGTCTTCCCCTGGGCGTTTTCTCCAAGGATCACATTGACCTTGTTCTCGAACTCAGCCTCAAGCCCCTCATAATTCCGATAGTTTCTCAATTGCAAATCCTGTATATACATGAACAGTTCATCCTCTGGATTATTGCGTAATGCTGAACTTGCCAATTCCAGGAATGCTAACCTGGTCTCCGGTACGAAGCTTTCTTCCTCTTCGCTGATCTTGTTCACCATTGATAAATACTTCATGCTCACCTAAAAACCATTTTGCCATGCCTCCTGATTGGATGACATCAGCTAACTTTAAAAATTGGCCAAGTGTAATGTATTCAGTATGAATCTTTATTTCATTCACGGTCTCACCCTTTTCTTCCAAAAGGACTTAATACTTTATTTTACTAAATTTTTTCCATAGAAACAAATTTTCTTAATACTTATTGGATTTACGCTGCAGTCACTTTAATATCCACATGTGGAAAAACCAGCGGATGATTGCTTCTTTGGTCTCCTCGATGCTTTTTTTGTCCAGATCAAATTAGTTAGCAGCACAGTATCTATAAAAAAAAGCCACCAGTGCAAAACTGGTGGCTATATAGGTTTAGTAGGTTCTTACCGGCAGGATCAGCTGCAGGATTGAATCGTCGTGCAGCGGTCGTATGACGAATGGCCTCATCGCGCCAGTGAAGCTGATCTGGATTTCTGTTCCCTCAAGTGCTTTAAGGGCATCCATCATGTACTTGGCGCTGAATGAGATTTTCAGTTCCTCACCATCAATGGACTGACTCTGGATTTCTTCGACAACTGTACCGATTTCAGGTGTATTGGATGAAACTTCGATTGCTCCGCCTTCGATCGTTGAAAACTTAACAACATTGTTTCTTCCCTCTCTTGCCAGCAATGATGCACGGTCAATCGCATGAAGGAATTCTTTCGTGTTGACGACTACATCTGTTTTGCTTTCGTTTGGAATCAATCTTGCTGTGTCAGGGTAGTTTCCTTCAAGCAATCTTGAGAAGAACAGCAAATGCTTTGCTTTAAACAGTACCTGGTTCTCAGTGATGACAATGTCAACTGCATCTGAACTGTCATCAAGGATTTTGCTCAATTCTGTAAGGCTTTTCCCTGGAATGACTACATTGTAGTTTTCTGTATTATCTGCTTCCAGTCTTGCCTTCCTCAAAGCAAGCCTGTGGCTATCTGTTGCAATACAGGTTAATTCATTGTTTTCAACCTTCCAGTTTACACCTGTCAAGATAGGGCGTGTTTCTGAGGTGGACACTGAGAAGACAGTCTGGCGGATCAAGCCTTTAAGCAAATCAGTCGGGATCTTGAAAACATGTTCTTCCGAAATTTGCGGAAGGTGTGGATATTCATCAGCATCAAGGCCATTAAGGTTGAATTCAGATCTCCCAGAACGGATGACGGTTTGAAGATTATTGTGAACTTCGATTTCTACTGAGTCTGTAGGAAGCTTTTTAACGATTTCACTAAAGAAACGCGCCTGCAAAACAATAGATCCTGGCTGTTTGATTTCGACAATTTCATCCCCAGCTTCTTCTTTAGGAATGAAAGATTCGATGGAAATATCGGAATCGCTGCCTGTTAGAGTTACTCCTTCTTCATTAGCAACAATCTTGATCCCCGTCAAAATTGGAATAGTTGTTCTGCTCGTTACTGCCTTCATAACGTCCTGGACGCTTTGAAGCAATGAATCGCGCTGGATAATAAATCTCATTTTTTAAGCCTCCGATTGGGAATAATTTTTTTCTTAATTACATATATTAATATGTTTTAAAAAACAGTAGAAGTAGTAGTAGGTCCTGTGGATTTGTGGATAACTGATTCCGTCAAAGGAAAGACAGCCTATCCACATGTGGACAGGCTGTGCGCAACTGATGGAGAGTTATTCACACTTTCCTAAACCCTTAATTGGTCATTTATATCTTTTAACTGCCTTTGCAGATTAGAATCGGTTGAAATCATTTTTGAAATTTTCTCATGGGCATGGATGACGGTCGTATGGTCACGGCCGCCAAACTCTTCCCCGATTTTTGGAAGCGAGAAGTCTGTCAGCTCCCTGGATAGATACATAGCGATCTGTCTCGGGTAAGCTACGGATTTTGTACGCTTTTTCGCTTTGAAATCCTCTAGCTTAACATTGAAATGCTGGCCAACCACTCTTTGGATATCAAGGATGGTAATGACCTTAGGCTTTGAGCTAGGGATGATATCCTTTAGTGCTTCAGCAGCGAGATCCGCATTGATATCCTTATTGATCAAGGAAGAATAAGCGACAACACGGATCAAAGCTCCTTCAAGTTCACGGATGTTGGAGTCAATCTGGTTTGCAATATAAAGCATGACTTCATTCGGTATATCAAGGCCTTCAGCCTTTGCTTTTTTGCGCAGGATCGCAATCCTTGTTTCCAGGTCTGGAGGCGTAATATCTGTGATCAGGCCCCATTCGAAGCGGGATCTGAGCCTGTCCTCAAGCGTTGGAATTTCTTTTGGTGGACGGTCACTGGATATGACGATCTGCTTGCTTTCTTCATGAAGAGTATTAAAAGTATGGAAAAATTCCTCTTGTGTCTGTTCTTTTCCGGCAAGGAACTGAATATCATCGATAAGCAGGACATCCACGTTCCTGTATTTATCGCGGAAATCCCCTGCTTTATTGTCCCTGATTGAGTTGATGAATTCGTTGGTGAATTTTTCGGATGACAAATAAACCACTTTTGCATTTGGATTATGATCCTGGACATAATGCCCGATTGCATGCATTAAGTGGGTTTTTCCGAGTCCTACTCCTCCGTAAATAAATAGCGGATTATAGGCCTTTGCCGGTGCTTCTGCTACCGCGAGTGATGCAGCATGCGCAAAACGGTTGCCTGAACCGATGACGAATGTATCAAAGGTATATTTAGGATTCAGCATGCTGACAGGCAATTCCTGTGCCTCTTCGTCCTTCTTGACCCTTCTTGGCGGCAATGGAATATCGAGATCTTCTTCATTTTGGTTCTGGGGAATGATGAATTTTACAGCAAGCTCTTCACCTGTGATTTCGTAAAGGATACCGCTGATTAACTGCGAATAACGCTCTTCAAGCCAATCCCGCGCAAATTCGTTCGGAGCCGTAATCGTAAGTACATCACCTTGGAGCGTATGTGCTTTGGTTGATTTCAGCCATGTATCGAAACTTGGCTTGCTGATCTTTTTCTCGATTTTCGCGAGAGCATTATTCCAGAGATCTGCAATGTTCTCCAACAATTATCCCTCCTTTTCCTTATTTTGTTTAAGCCGCTTCTGGCTGAAATTCAGTAAAAATACCAGGTTGTACACGTTGTATAACCCCTGTTTTCATAAATATACAAAACTATTAATGTGGAAAAATATATAATAAGGAAGTAAAGAAGCTTTTCGACAATATCCACTTCCTGTGGACAAAGTTTTACAACAGGGCTGAATAACCTATCCACAGCTTATCCACATTTTGTGGATAAGTATATTTTTGATATCGAATTATTAAGAGTGAAAACACAAATATAATATCAGATAATATCGCATGGCGCAACGCTTTTTAATACATTATCCACAATATGCTAAACCTGTGGAGTTAATTTGTCCACAGGCGCCTTACTTGTGTAAAAGCTGTCCAAAAGGGTTGTGGATAATAAAAAACGGTGTCGATTTTTGTCCACAGGCGTCAAATTGGTCCTGAATGAGCTTAAGGATAAAGTATGTTTAAGGGGGAAATTTATTCGTGGAATTTATTTAAACTGGTATTTTGGGATTGAAAAAGTAGAGTGAAATGAGGGCGTTTTTTTTCAGTTGAAAATGATAGGTAATCTCCTAGATCAAAAATTGTGAATGGCAAAACCTTTACGAACAGAATTTTTGGTCACTAGGAGGCTTTCGGAACTCCTTCGGAAGGTTCTGGCATTTTTTAATTATGCCGGAGTTTAATTCGAGGGGAATTGTAGTGCGTTATGTGAGGGCAAAGCGCCAGCCCAAAGAAAAGTTCCTTTTTAGTTCTTGTTAAAGCAGAATGCAGATTTTCAAACCTTTTGTATTTGAGCGGAAGGTGCGCAGACTCCTCCGAAAATGCTATCGCATTTCCATAGCGAGTGGGCAAACTCGAGGAATCCCATTCATAGTCCTGCGTTTTCAGCGCCTTCGCCAAGAAAAATCTGCTTAATTCTTCAGCAAGGTGAAACACCTGGAATTAAAATAAACAGCTTAAAATACAGAAGATTTTTTAAATGGAAAGGTAAGCAATCGGCTGGATCGACAATAAATAGCCTGGTTAACAAATCTTTCTGTTTAATTTTCTATCCAGCCATAACGGAACTCCCATAGCCTGAAATTAGAGAGGAAGCAGCATACTTATCCCTATTTTTCTTCACCAATTAATCCTCTCGATTTCCGAATAGGCACTTGACAATATCCTATGGTCATCTTTATAATTACAAAGACTGTCTGTAACAGCTATTCCTCAGGGAGGTGTAACATATATGAAACGTACTTATCAACCAAATAAGCGTAAACACAGCAAAGTTCACGGATTCCGTTCTCGCATGAGCAGTGCAAATGGCCGTAAGGTTCTTGCTCGCCGTCGTCGCAAAGGAAGAAAAGTATTATCAGCTTAGGCCACTGAAATGTCAGTGGTCTTTTTTCTCTTTGGGCAATACTATTTTTGGGCTGTTTTCACAGGAAAATGGCTTTGCAGCTGGATATTTGGGATCCATATAGGTTAAAATGCGAATCACTTGGCATCGCGCTGTTCCAAAACCAGCCTGTGTAAACAGAGAATACGATCCATCGAGAAATGAAGGTGTCTATTAAATGAAAAAAGAGTTCAGAGTCAAGAAGAATAAAGAATTCCAGGAAGCTTTTAAAAAAGGAAAGTCTGTTGCCAATCGGCAATTTGTCGTTTATATACTGAAGAAACCGGAGCAGGAAAATTTCCGGATCGGCCTTTCGGTCAGCAAGAAGCTGGGAAATGCTGTGGTCCGCAATCAAATCAAGCGGTACGTCCGCCAATCCTTCCATGAAATTCAGGACCGGGTACATACAGGTAACGACTATATCATCATTGCCCGCAAGCCTACCGCAGAAATGGGCATGCATGATATAAAGAAAAGCCTTGAGCATGTTTTAAAGGTCGGGAAGGTTTTGAAGAAGCCGAAACCTGGAGATACTGAATGAGGCAAATTATTTAGTGATTTTCATTTTTTTAAAAGCGCTTCCTATTAAAAAATGATAAAATACTCTTAAATTGCATTCTGCATCATGTTTGGGCCAATGAGTACATAATTATTTATGGGACAAGCACTTAAAATATATGAAATGTTCTCGAAGCGAGGAGGAAATAAAGCTTGAAAAAAAGAATATTATTGATAGTGGGCTTGCTCTTAGTCATGTCCGTACTGACTGGCTGTACAGAATATAATCAGCCGATCACGCCTGAAAGTAAGGGTTTTTGGAATGAGTACATTGTTTATCCATTGTCACTTTTGATCGTGAAGATGGCTGGCTGGCTTGGGGGCAGCTTCGGTTTATCGATTATTGCTGTTACCCTGATCATCCGTTTTGCAATTCTGCCGCTGATGATTAAGCAAACGAAAAGCTCAAAGGCGATGCAGGCATTGCAGCCGGAAATGGCTAAACTAAAGGAAAAATACAGCTCCAAGGACCAGAAGACCCAGCAAAAGCTTCAGCAGGAAACGATGGCACTTTTCCAGCAGCATGGTGTTAATCCGCTTGCAGGGTGTTTCCCGCTTTTAGTGCAAATGCCGATTTTAATTGGTTTCTATCATGCGATTTCAAGAACCAGGGAAATTGCTGAACATAATTTCTTATGGTTCGATTTAGGTTCACCGGATCCATTCTACATTCTGCCGATTGTGGCTGGTATAACTACTTTTATTCAGCAAAAAATGATGATGGCCGGACAGGAAGGCAATCCGCAAATGGCCATGATGCTTTGGCTGATGCCGATCATGATCGTTGTTTTTGCTATCAACTTCCCAGCAGCACTTTCATTGTACTGGGTTGTAGGTAACCTATTCATGATTGGTCAAACATACTTTATTAAAGGGCCGGATCTTAAAAAAGCAAAGGCTGCCGGCAATGCGGGAGGAGCAACTAAAAAGTGAGACAGATAACTGCTACAGGACAAAACGTCGACGAAGCAGTAGAATCAGCTTTAGCTCAATTAAAGACAACCAAAGACCGCACAGAGATTGATGTAATTGATGAAGGCAAAAAAGGAATATTTGGTCTTTTCGGCACTCGTCCAGCTGTTGTCAAGGTAACAGTGAAGATCGATGCAGTCGAAGAAGCAGTCAAATATTTAAAATCAGTGGGGGAACAGCTTGGAGCTCCGGTTGATGTCGAAGTAAAAAGGGAAGGAAAGACCGTGTTATTCACGCTCACTGGCGAAAAAATCGCTTTGTTGATCGGAAAACGCGGCCAAACCTTGAATTCCCTTCAATTTTTGACGCAGCTGGTGATGAACCGTTTTGCAGAACAGTATACGACTGTAGTGCTTGATGCTGAGGAGTACCGCAAGCGCCGGAACGACACACTCGTCCAGCTTGCCGAACGCCTTGCGCAAAAAGCAGTCAGAACGGGCCAGACTGTCGCACTGGAACCTATGCCTTCGTATGAACGAAAAGTGATTCATACTGCATTGATGTCAAACAAGAAAATCAAAACCTATTCTGATGGCACAGAACCGCACCGACATATCGTAATTGCGCCATCGAAATAATAGTGAAAAACCCCGATTCATTGCGAATCGGGGTTTTTTGTGGTGCGTATGAAGCGGTTTAGCTGGAAAAAATCAGCGGTTTTTTCCAGTTTGCGGGATTTCGACAAAAAGTTGCGGAATACGAGGGAGAGGTTGCGGGATTTCGACAAAAGATTGCGGAATACCAGGTAAAAGTTGAGGGATTTCGATAAAAAAATGCTGAATACCAGGTTGAGATGGAGGGAGTCCTCAAAAAAGTTGCGTAATACAAGGTGGAGACCAGCATTTGAATAAGAGGATAGGGAAATACGAGGTGAAGTTGAGGGATTTGGACAAAAAGTAAAGAAGTATCAAGTTTAGGTTGCGGGATTTTAGTTGAAGCTGCCGAATGGGGACCATAGTCCACAAAAATACGTCTTTCCAGTTAAAATATTTCTCCAAAATCGCTCGGTAAAATAAAATATATTTCAATTTAGCGTGATTCCAGATCAAATCATCAAACAAAACGGAAATACGAAACCGATTCGTAAGGTTCATACCACAGATAATAAGGAGTCCCTTATAAAAATCTTCCACTCAATTAAAACTACATTGCGGTAATTTTCCTTCTAAATTTCCACATAAAGTTCTACTAAAATAACGCAAAAAAACTTTTCCACAGCCCTGCGCAAAAATCAATTATTTCGTTATCTGGTTTTATTGTTATTCACATGTGGATAAGTTAAAATTAAAGAAGTCTAATTTTAAAGTTGTGGATAAATTCGAAGTTTTAGGATGAGTTTCTTTTTTTCAGGAAAATGATGTGGTATTCTAGTAATTTGTAGAAAACAAACTTACGTTGATTTTATATAAATAATCGGAAATGAAATGGGGTGAAGCAAGTGGAATTTGATACTATTGCGGCGATTTCAACGCCAATGGGTGAAGGTGCGATTGCGATTGTCCGTTTGAGCGGCGACCAGGCTTTCGAAATTGCGGATCGCCTGTTTAGGGGAGTGGGAAGCAAAAAGCTGACTGAGGTTGCCTCCCATACGATTCACTATGGTCATTTAATTGACCCGAAGAGTGGACAAGTTGCCGAGGAAGTTATGGTCTCTGTGATGAGAGGGCCTAAAACCTTCACAAAAGAGGATGTAGTCGAAATCAATTGCCATGGGGGTCTTGTTTCTGTAAATCGTGTGCTCCAGCTTGTTCTTAATCAGGGAGCGAGGCTGGCTGAGCCGGGGGAATTTACAAAACGGGCTTTTTTAAATGGAAGGATCGACCTTTCGCAGGCTGAGGCAGTCATCGACTTAATCAGGGCGAAAACCGACCGTGCAATGAATCTGGCACTTGGGCAGATGGAGGGGCGATTATCAAGGCTGATCCAAAAGCTTCGCCAGGAAATCCTTGAAATCCTCGCACATGTAGAAGTGAACATCGATTATCCGGAATACGACGATGTCGAGGAAATGACGCACAATATGCTTTTGGAAAAAGCGAAGTATGTACTAGCTGAGCTTGAAAAATTGCTGCAGACTTCCCAGCAGGGAAAAATCCTAAGGGAAGGTCTGTCTACCGTTATCGTCGGCCGTCCGAACGTCGGGAAATCCTCGTTGCTGAACAGTCTTGTGCATGAAAATAAAGCGATTGTTACCGATATTCCTGGAACGACAAGGGATGTCATCGAGGAATATGTAAATGTCAGAGGAGTTCCTTTGCGGCTTCTTGATACCGCGGGAATCCGCGAAACGGAAGATATCGTTGAGAGAATTGGGGTTGAGCGTTCGCGCCAGGTCCTGAAGGAAGCGGATTTGATCCTGCTGGTTCTGAACTACTCGGACGAGCTTTCGGAAGAGGACAGGAATATTTTCAAAGCGGTTGAAGGCATGGATGTCATTGTGATTGTCAATAAGACAGACCTGCCGCAGAAAATCAATATGGACGAGGTAAAAGAGCTTGCCAGGGATTATCCGCTCGTAACGACTTCTTTATTGGAAGATAAAGGTGTCGATGAGCTGGAAGAAGCCATTTCCAGCCTGTTTTTCTCAGGTGCGATTGAATCAGGCGACCTTACGTATGTTTCGAACAGCCGCCATATTGCCCTTCTTAACCAGGCCGTACATTCTATTGAAGAAGCAATCAATGGAGTAGAAATGGGAACACCAATCGATATTGTCCAGATCGACCTGACTCGTTCCTGGGAGCTGCTCGGTGAAATTATTGGTGAAAGCGTCCATGAAAGCCTGATTGATCAGCTGTTCTCTCAATTCTGTCTTGGAAAATAACATATAAAGTCTGCTGCTGAGCAGCCGGCACAAAATAATGAAAAAATACAAGCTATAGTGTCAGGATCCCTTTTGAAAGGGAAGGACTAAAATGATTGTGCTTTTATAAAAAGGAGGCAGCATGATGCAATATGAAGCCGGAAATTTTGATGTTGTTGTAGTCGGGGCCGGCCACGCGGGAGTTGAAGCTGCGCTTGCGGCGGCCCGTATGGGTGCGAAAACGGCTGTAATTACCATCAATCTTGATATGGTTGCATTTATGCCATGTAATCCGTCAATCGGCGGACCAGCAAAAGGGATCGTTGTTCGTGAAATCGATGCCCTTGGCGGCGAAATGGGCCGCAATATTGATAAAACCTACATCCAGATGAGGATGCTGAATACTGGAAAAGGTCCTGCAGTGCGCGCATTGAGGGCTCAGGCTGATAAGTTTGATTACCAGCATGAAATGAAGAAAACACTAGAAGAAGAAAAGAACCTGACGATGATCCAGGGCATGGTTGAAACCCTGATTGTCGAGGACGGCGAATGTAAAGGCGTTATCACGAAAACAGGCGCCGCCTACCGTTCAAAAACAGTAGTCATCACAACAGGAACCTATTTGCGCGGGGAAATCATCCTTGGCGAATTGAAATATTCAAGCGGCCCGAACAATCAGCAGCCATCCATCAAGCTTTCTGAACATCTGGAAGAGCTTGGCTTCGATCTGGTTCGTTTTAAAACAGGTACGCCGCCGCGCGTCCACAGCAATACCATCGATTATGATAAAACAGAAATTCAGCCTGGTGACGATGTCCACCGCGCGTTTTCATATGAAACAACCAAATTCATTACAGATCAGCTCCCATGCTGGCTGACATATACAAATGAACGCACCCATCAGCTGATTGATGATAATCTTCATCGCTCACCGATGTATTCAGGCATGATCAAGGGTACAGGCCCTCGTTACTGCCCATCCATCGAGGATAAGGTTGTCCGCTTTAACGATAAGCCGCGCCACCAGATTTTCCTTGAGCCCGAAGGCAGGAATACCCAGGAGGTTTATGTCCAGGGTCTGTCGACAAGTTTGCCTGAGGATGTACAGCACAGGATCCTTCAGACGATTCCTGGTCTTGAAAATGTGCAGATGATGCGTGCGGGTTATGCGATTGAGTATGATGCAATTGTACCGACACAGCTATGGCCAACATTAGAGACTAAAAAGGTGAAAAACCTCTACACTGCCGGCCAGATTAATGGAACATCAGGTTATGAAGAGGCAGCTGGACAGGGTCTGATGGCTGGAATCAATGCCGGAAGAAGAGCGCTGGACAAGGAAGAGGTCATCCTTAGCAGAGCGGATGCGTATATCGGTGTTTTGATTGATGACCTTGTCACAAAGGGCACGAATGAACCTTACCGTTTATTGACTTCCCGTGCAGAATATCGTCTGCTGCTTCGCCATGACAATGCCGACCTTCGTTTAACGGATCTCGGATATGAAATCGGCCTTATTCCTGAAGAGCGTTACCAGAAATTTTTAGCGAAAAAAGAAGCAATTGAAGCTGAAAAAGAAAGACTCCGATCCATCATCATCAAGCCGACAGCAGAAGTACAGGAACTGATCCGTTCCATGGGCGGCAGTGAATTGAAGGATGGAATCCGTGCTTCGGACCTTCTGAAGCGTCCGGAGGCTTCGTATCAGCACATCAAGCAATTAGTGCCAGCGGATGTTGAATTGGATTTCGAAACGGAAGAACAGACAGAAATTCAGATTAAGTATGAAGGATACATCGAGAAATCCCTTCAGCAGGTAGAGCGCCTGAAGAAGATGGAAGACAAGAAAATCCCGGAAGATATCGATTATGATGCAGTTTCAAGCCTAGCGAATGAAGCGCGCCAAAAGCTTAAAGAAGTACGACCGCTGACACTGGCACAGGCATCAAGAATCTCAGGCGTTAACCCAGCGGATATTTCAATCCTGCTGGTATATCTGGAGCAGGGGCGCATTGCGCGGACTACCAGCAATTAATCCAGCAGCATGGACAGAAAGGGTTGGCTTATGAATACAGATCAGTTTAAAGCAATGCTGGCTGAGAAGGGAATCGACCTTTCTCCAAGGCAAATGGAGCAGTATGAAAAGTATTACCAGCTGCTCGTTGAGTGGAATGAAAAGATGAATTTGACTGCGATAACAGAAAAACCTGAGGTGTACTTGAAGCATTTCTACGATTCCGTTTCTGCAGCCTTCTATTTTGATTTCAATAAGCCGCTCAACTTGTGCGATGTAGGAGCTGGCGCCGGTTTTCCAAGCATTCCGCTGAAAATTGCTTTTCCGGAACTGAAGGTGACAATTGTTGACTCTCTTAACAAGCGGATTACTTTCCTGGAGCATCTTTCAAAGGAACTGGGGCTTGAAAATACGAACTTCATCCATGACCGGGCAGAAACGTTCGGGAAAAATCCAGCCCATCGCGAAAAGTATGAAGTCGTAATGGCGAGAGCAGTGGCAAGGATGTCCGTCCTCAGTGAGCTTTGCCTGCCATTAGTGAAGTCTGGCGGCACATTCATCGCCATGAAAGGCAATCAGGCTGGCGAGGAGCTGCAGGTTGGCGAAAAAGCAATCAAGGTACTTGGAGGGGAACTGGAAGCTGTCCATTCCTTCAGACTGCCTGTTGAAGAGAGCGAACGAAATATCCTGGTCATCAATAAGATTAAACCGACACCAAAACAATATCCGAGAAAACCAGGAACTCCGAATAAAACGCCAATAGAATAGAACTTTACCGTTTCAGGGCCTGTCCATTCCGTCCCTTGCTGATCCTGTCGAAAACTTTTTTTCGGGGCTCCAGGGTTGGGATGGAGCAGGATGGTTGCGCTTTTTGTCCTATTTTGAATAATAGTTTTAGTTTATAATAGAGTCTATAAGCAGGAACTTGTCATTTTTATAGAGAATATGTAGTAGGGAGTTCATAAAGGTGGTGTAGGGTGATGAAGCCTTCTTTTTCTCGCTTTTTTGGCCTTGGGGATAAGGAAAAAGAACGGGTTGAAGTCGAAGTGGAAGTTGAACAAACAGTTGAGGATCTTGACAGCGTAGAGAATGAAGAAATCAGGAAAATCCCGATTGATCATATTATTCCAAATAGATACCAGCCAAGAACTGTTTTTGATGATGAAAAAATTGAAGAATTGGCACGGACCATTCACATACATGGAGTCATCCAGCCGATCGTTGTGCGGGAATACGATCAGGATAAGTTTGAAATCATTGCCGGAGAACGCCGCTGGCGGGCAATGAAAAAATTGGAGTGGGAAGAAGTTCCCGCCATTATCAAGAATTTATCAGATTCTGAGACAGCATCAGTTGCCTTGATTGAAAATCTTCAGCGGGAGGAATTATCCCCGATTGAAGAAGCAATGGCTTATGGTAAATTGCTGGAAATCCATAACCTTACCCAGGAGGCTTTAGCCCAAAGACTGGGGAAAGGCCAATCGACGGTTGCCAATAAACTCAGGCTGTTAAAGCTTCCCCAGGAAGTTCAGGATGCCCTGCTGAATAAGCTGATAACCGAGCGTCATGCGCGTTCGCTGATTCCGTTGAAAAATCCGCAGCTGCAGGTTCAGCTGCTTGCGGAAATCATTGAGAAGTCCTTGAACGTCAAGCAGACTGAAGAACGCGTCGTCAAGCTTTTAAGCCAAAATGAGGAAAAACCAAAACCAAAGCGGAAGGCCTTCAGCAAGGACATGCGAATTGCGGTTAATACCATCCGCCAATCGCTGACAATGGTCTCAGACAGCGGAATCAATCTCGACTCGGAAGAAGAAGAATTCGATGAATTTTACCAATTCACGATTCGCATTCCGAAAAAGAAATAAACTATATAAGTTGCACTTAAAAATTATATTTTTAAACTTTTTGATTGGAGCGGAAGGCACGAAGACTCCTTCGGGATGCAGCGGGCAGGTGAGACCCCGCAGGAGCGCAGCGACGAGGAGGCTCACCGCACGCCCCGAGGAAAGCGAAGTGCCTGGAGCGCAAATCATCAGGCAAATAGGAGAACCTAAGTTCAACCTATATAGATAATTCGAAGCGGGGGACATGCTGTCTCTCGTTTTTTTATTATGGCTGTATTAAAATAAGCTTCCCGGAGTTGAGACAGCGAATTCCTGATGAAACTAATAGTTTACCAGATTATATTACCGCTTTATTTCTTTTTCAGAAAAATTCCATAAACTATGTTAATTCATGCTAAAATAGAATACATGATTGCCTTTTTTCGGTTTTTTTAGAGAGAAAAGGCTTTAATTTAGTATTTCAATGATTGCATAAGCTTTATAAGTTATTTTATGGGTTTGAAAGTAGGTGACAATGTGGGGAAGATTATTGCGATTGCGAATCAAAAAGGCGGAGTCGGGAAAACGACTACCTCAGTAAACTTAGGCGCATGCCTTGCATACATAGGGAAGAAAGTGCTTTTAGTTGATGTAGATCCACAGGGAAACGGCACAAGCGGAGTGGGCATCGAGAAAGCGGATGTGGAGCAATGTATATATGATGTGCTGGTGGACGATGTGGAAGCACAATCTGTCATCCATCCAACCTCTGTAGAGAATCTGTATACGATTCCTGCAACGATCCAGCTTGCAGGGGCAGAGATTGAGCTGGTGCCTACGATTTCGAGGGAAGTCCGTCTTAAGCGCGCTCTTGAAGAAGTGAAAGACAGCTTCGATTATATTTTGATTGATTGTCCTCCATCCCTTGGTTTATTGACTTTGAATGCTTTGACAGCCTCAGATGCAGTCATTATTCCAGTACAATGTGAATATTATGCGCTTGAAGGTTTAAGCCAGCTTCTTAATACAGTACGACTGGTCCAAAAGCACCTGAACCAGGATCTTAAAATAGAAGGTGTCCTGCTGACAATGCTTGATGCCCGTACAAATTTAGGTCTTCAAGTCATTGAGGAAGTGAAGAAATACTTCCAGGATAAAGTCTATAAAACTGTAATTCCAAGGAATGTCCGTCTAAGTGAAGCTCCAAGCCATGGAGAGCCTATTATCATTTATGATCCGAAGTCCCGCGGGGCTGAGGTTTACTTAGATCTTGCAAAGGAAGTGGTTGCAAATGGCTAAAGGCTTAGGAAAAGGTTTGAATGCTTTTTTTAACACAGAGGCTGAAAAGGATGAAAAAGTCCAGGAAATCAGCATCAAAGAAATAAGGCCGAATCCTTATCAACCACGAAAGGTTTTCCAGGAAGAAGCAATTGAAGAATTAAAGCTTTCGATCCTCGAACACGGGATCCTTCAGCCAATCATCGTAAGAAAGACGATCAAGGGCTATGAAATAGTAGTTGGGGAAAGACGTTTCCGCGCAGCAAAGGCGGCCAAGTTTGATAAAGTCCCTGCCGTAGTCCGTGAATTGAATGAGCAGCAAATGATGGAGCTGGCAGTGCTTGAGAACCTCCAGCGTGAGGACCTGAATCCAATCGAAGAAGGGATTGCCTACCAGACCTTAATGGAAAAGCTTAAGCTTACCCAGGAAGAGCTGGCAAAAAGGCTCGGCAAAAGCAGGCCGCATCTGGCAAACCATATTCGTCTGCTGTCATTGCCTCCAATGATCCAGCAGCTGATTTCGGATGGCAAGATATCGATGGGACATGGCCGTGCCTTGCTTGGGTTAAGGAAAAAGGATAAGCTGGGGCCACTGGTTGACCGTATCCTGAAGGAAGGCTTGAATGTCCGCCAGCTTGAGCAGCTGATTCAGCAGATGAATGAGATTGTTCCACGTGAAACAAAAAAGGAAAAAGACAAGAAAGATGTCTTTATTCGCGAACGTGAGACTTCGCTTCGTGAACGATTTGGTACAACTGTCAACATCAAGCAAACCAAGAATAAAGGAAAGATAGAAATCGAATTCTTCTCCAAGGATGACCTTGAACGAATCCTTGAGATGCTCGACCAGCAAAACTCTTAAGCTATCATTATGATGGCTTCTTTTTTTAATTTGGCTGTGTTAAAGCTGAATGTTGATTTTTTACCCTGTTGCTCTTCGTTCCAGGCGCGAAGACTCCTTCGGGATGAAGCGGGCAGGTGAGACCCCGCAGGAGCAAAGCGACGAGGAGGATCACCCCACGCCCCGAGGAAAGCGAAGCGCCTGGAACGAAAATCAACAGCCGCGTTTAACAGATCCTTTAATTTATATTGAGACGAACTAAGGTCCTTCATTTCCAAATATAGTATTTACATACTTGTCCTTGTTATTTAAGAAAAATAAAAGAAAAAATAGGTGAAATAAAAAATGTTCTTATTAGGCACCATTGTGAATGGTTTATTGATTATCACAGGAACCTTGCTAGGAAGGATGCTGACGAGGATTCCGGAGAATATGAAAGCGACAGTCATGCACGGTATCGGCCTTTCTGTCATGGTTTTAGGGTTGCAGATGGGCTTCAAAAGTGCCAATTTCCTGATCGTTATTTTAAGCCTTGTAATTGGGGCAGTCATTGGAGAAGCTATGAAGCTAGAAGATAAACTGAATGCAGTCGGGGACTGGCTTGAGAGAAGACTCGGCTCCAAGGGGGAAGGAAGCATATCCCAGGGGTTTGTGACGGCCACCCTGATTTTTGTAATTGGTGCCATGGCGATTATCGGGGCACTGGACAGCGGGATCCGGGGAGACCATGATGTCCTGTATACAAAGGCGATCATTGACGGTTTTACCGCGTTGATTTTGACGACTACACTGGGAATCGGTGTTCTTTTTTCAGCCATTCCAGTCATGCTTTATCAGGGAACAATCGCGTTGTTTGCCACCCAGATTGACAAGTTCATTCCCCAGGCTGTAATGGACAGCTTTATCCTGGAACTTACCGCAACCGGTGGAGTGATGATTTTTGCAATCGGCCTGAATTTGACCGGACTGACAAAAATCAGGGTCGCAAACCTGCTGCCAGGCATTGTAGTGACAGCCGCACTAGTAGCTATAACACATAGTATTGGTGGATTTTAATATAAAATATGGCTATATTTAAGACTGCTTTTTTTTAACTCCTGTTGATTGTAGTGGAAGGCGCGTAGACTCCTCCGAAAATGCTATCGCATTTCCATCGTGCGTGGGCAAACTCGAGGAAGCCCATTCAATGTCCTGCGGGCGCAGCTGGACAGGTGAGACCCCGGTAGAAATGGCCCGAAAGAAGGGGCCATTTTACCCCGCAGGAGCAAAGCGACGAGGAGGCTCAGCGCCAGCCCCGCGGAAAGCGAAGCGACTGGAACGAAAATCAACAGCCTTGTTTAAGGGAGCCTAAAACAAAAAGGAAGGATCATCATACGAATCCTTCCTTTTGCTTATTCAGCCACAGTAGGCTGTTCCGTTTCGAGATCCCAGCTTAATTTTGGCCACTCCTGCTTCTTTGGGAATTGCAGGCTGCTCTCAATTATCCCATTTGCAATCGTCTTAGCCATTTTCAGAACCAGATTCAGCCTCGTATTCTGCAGTACAAAGAATTCCATAAACCCGCTCACATTTACAATTCCTGTAATATGGATATTCCCGACTTCGGGAAGTTCCTTATTGACTCCGGCGCCTGGCTTGACCGGTCCATTTCCTACCTGGATGGATCCGACACTTTTTAAGCGTCCCAGGCAGGCATCGATGCCAATGATAAAGGGATTGAAATGTTTCCGCTTGATTTCCGCCAATTTTTCCTCCATATTTACTGCATGGATTGGGTCATCAAGTGTTCCGTATACATAAAAAGGAGAGATATCCTTTTCTTCAAGGAGGGTGCCAATCAGTGGGCCTAATGAATCACCAGTGGAGCGGTCGGTGCCGATACAGACAAATACGATAGGACGGGCAGTGAAATCAGGCAAGAGGTTCAGCAGTTCAGCTCCGAGCTTTTCAGCTGCCTGATCATCCTCATGATATATTTTCGATACACTGCTTTTTCGCTCGAAAAAATGGTTTTTGAGATTCATTGGATCCACTCCTTACAAATTCGTACTATCAGTATACGGACTTTTTTTGTAATCTATACATACCTGTAAACAGAAAGATTTAAACACGGTCTTTTGAAGCAGGAATAGAAAGGACAGGGTAAAAATACCTAGTGGGTGGATGCCGGAAATTATTATGCAAATTACTGTGAAGGTCTCTATTCGAAAGTGTTATTGTTATTGTAATATAGTGAAATAGTGTTATTGGTGTTCGTTTTAAAATACAGGTAGTAGCTATTCTTTATATCCATTATAAAAATTGATAAAATAGTTTTGTTTCTATTGAGCTTTTTCATATGGCATTTTTGTTAACTAAAGCCGATTAATATATGGAGATGCAGCGAATGAGTTGAAATTTCTTCAGGCAGGTGGAATTATGAGCGCAGCAGAGAAAAGTTTGACAAGGACAGAAGCGTTTTTAAGTACATTCAGCAAAAAATTGATGGATGAAAACCTTTGGTTTGCCATCGGTGAAAGTGTCCTGAAAATCATTGCAATCCTGATTATTTCCGGGTTGCTGATCCGGATTGGCAAGCTCGCCATCCATAATTTTTTCAAGGTCCGGACGAAAGCTCCACTAAGGATTTCCGAGCGTCGTGAGGCAACGCTGATGAAGCTGCTTGAAAATATCCTTTCCTATGTTGTTTATTTCATATCGATTATGATGATTCTTTCGGCATTGACGATCAATGTCCAGGCCATGCTGGCAGGAGCAGGTATTGTCGGCCTTGCTGTGGGCTTTGGAGCGCAAAGCCTTGTTAAAGACATCATTACTGGTTTCTTCATTATCTTTGAAGATCAATTTTCGGTTGGCGACTATGTAAGAATTGGCCAATTTGAGGGGACCGTAGAGGAAATCGGATTGCGGACGACGAAGATTAAAAGCTTTACAGGCGAAATTAATATCCTGCCGAACGGAAGCATTGTAGAAGTTACCAACTTCTCCTTGTATAACAGTGTCTCAGTCCTGGATATCGGGATTGCTTATGAAGGCGATATCGAGTATGCGGAAAAAGTGCTGCAGGAATACCTGGGCACAACAATGGAAAAATACCCTGAGCTTGTTAAGACTCCTGAACTCCTTGGCGTACAGCAATTCGGAGCGTCAGAGGTAGTGCTCCGCATTGTTGCGGAAACTCTGCCAATGAAGCACTGGTATATTGGTAGGCAGCTTCGCAAGGATATTAAGCTGGTCCTTGACCAGCATGGAATTGAAATCCCATTCCCGCGAATGGTCATGTACTCTCGCCACGAGGGCGGGGCTCAGAAAGAATTGGGACAATAATTGGAGGTTTTGAAATTGGAGCACGAATATCAGCTGAATGATGTTGTTGAAATGAAGAAACCACATCCATGCGGTACGAATAAGTGGAAAATCATCCGCCTTGGCATGGATATCCGAATTAAATGTGAAGGCTGCCAGCACAGTGTTTTGATCCCTAGAAAAGAATTCACCCGAAAAGTAAAAAAACTTTTATCGAAGCAGGAAGAATAAACCTGCTTCTTTTTTTATGGTTTCTATATTATTCTTATTAATAAAATATATTTAGATTGACTAAATAGATAGAGAGAGGGAGATGAGGAGTTGGCAACAGTACACCACTCAGCTTGTCCGCTAAACTGCTGGGATAGCTGCGGTTTCCTTGTTACCGTCGAAGATGGAAAAGTGACCAAGGTGGAGGGCAATCCTGAACACCCAATCACAAAGGGGAAGATTTGCGGGCGCGGCAGGATGCTGGAAAACCGTACGAATTCACAGGAACGGCTGCTATATCCTTTGAAAAAGACTGGGAACAGATTTGAGCAGATTTCCTGGGAACAAGCACTGGATGAAATAGCTGCGAAACTTGCTTATTATAAAGAAAACTTCGGCACTGTTTCTGTGCTGCACAGCCATGATTACGCCAACAGCGGGCTGCTTTCCAATCTGGACAGCCGATTCTTCAATCTCTATGGCGGGGTTACGGAGCTGACGGGGTCCATTTGCTGGGGCTCAGGGATTGAGGCGCAGAATTGGGATTTCGGTGATGCTTACAGCCATGCACCCGAGGACTTGAAAAATAGCAGGCATATTGTGGTTTGGGGCAGGAATGTCGCCCGCACCAATATGCACTTATACCAGAACCTGCAATCAGTGAAAAAAAACGGCACTAAATTATATGTAATAGATCCGATTTACAATGCTACTGCAAAAATAGCGGATGAATATATCTCCATCAAGCCAGGGTTCGACGGACTTCTGGCTGCGGGAATCATGAAGGAATTACTGAGATTGAATCTTCAGGATGAACAATTTTTAGCAAATCATACAGTGGGATATTCCGACTTAAAGAAGCTGCTGGACAGCATCACTCTGGAATATGTCAGTGAGCTGACAGAAGTGCCTGCAGAAACGATCACCCATCTTGCGGAGATTTACGCCGAAAAGCCGGTTTCCTCGATAATTGGGCTTGGAATGCAGCGCTATGAAAATGGCGGCAATACGATCAGATTGCTTGATGCACTGGTCGCAGTCAGCGGGAACATCGGGATTCCAGGCGGAGGAGCCAATTATGCCAACAAGCAGGTCGGCCAAAGTTTTGCTTTTGGCGAAATGACGATGTCACATCGCAAGACATCATCCCGTACCTTTACGATGATGCGCCAGGCAGAAGAAATTTTAACAGCTATCAATCCTGAAATTAAAATGGGGATTGTCACTTGTGGAAATCCATTAACCCAGGTCCCGGATACGAAAAGGGTGAAAGAGGCATTCTCTTATCTGGAGACCCTGGTGGTGATTGACCAGTTCATGACTGACACTGCCTTGCTGGCAGATTATGTTCTTCCCGCAGCCACGGTATTCGAAACAGAAGATATTTATTATTCGTCGATGTACCATCACTATGTGAACCATGGTCCCAAGCTTGTCGAACCGCCGGGCGAGGCAAAGCCAGATGCCTGGATCTGGGCTGAATTGGCGAAGCGCCTCGGCTTTGGTGAGGAATTTGATTTTACAAGGGAAGAATTCATCAGAATGGGGCTCTCCTCAATGCAGGAAAAAGGAGTTACCCTCGATAAAATTCGCGAGGAGAAATTTGCCGAGCTGCCTGTTGATAAAATTCCATGGAGTGACCGCAAGTTTAAAACTCCAAGCGGGAAATTTGAATTCACCTCGGATAATGGAAAATTGACACTGTCCCTGCCGACAGAAACAAAGTGGAGTAATCCGGCACTCGCAAAAAAATATCCATACACCTTGCTGACAATCCATCCACTGCGGTCGAACCACTCTCAGCACTTTCAGCTGTTTGAACCGAAGCCGTTTGTGAAGGTGGAAATAGCAGAGAGTGTAGCTGCGGATAAGGGGCTGGACAACCATGATTATGTCCGTGTTTGGAATGACCGCGGCCAGATTAAAGGCTACGTATCCATTATGAAGAATGCTCATCCTGGGACAGTCAATATCGATGAAGGCCTGAGCGCGAGGTTTGGGGGATCCGTCAATCAGCTGACCTCAAGCCGGGAGTCTGATAACGGCCAGGGAAGCACCCTGTACGACTGCCTCGTGAATATTGAAAAAGTGGAAAAAGAATAAAGCTAGGCCGCACTTTGTGAAGAGTGCGGCTTTCTATTTTTGCAGTGGATGGAGAACGGGTTGCTGATTTGATTGGGAATTTGAGCGAAATTCGAGGAGTGTAGGAAAAAAGGTCAACAATGACACTGTAATTAATAGCAGGAACTTTCCCCCAATAAACAAATGAGAAGCAATGTTCGAATTTTGTTTGCGGAACTGGGTGCTTCCTTTTACAAGCTTGTCTTTTCCGGTCGTAATCACTATAATTGTGAGAGGAAAAAATCGTTTAGGTGATTCTTGCTTGAATAGATACATTTTTAAATAGAGGAGTGACATGGATGGCCTTAACAGCAGGTATTGTTGGACTTCCGAACGTAGGGAAATCAACTTTGTTCAATGCGATTACTCAGGCTGGCGCAGAATCTGCGAACTATCCTTTCTGTACGATCGACCCTAACGTAGGGATTGTTGAAGTTCCTGACCATCGATTAACTAAATTGACCGAGCTTGTACAGCCGAAAAAGACTGTGCCGACAGCTTTTGAATTTACTGATATTGCCGGAATCGTTAAAGGTGCGAGTAAGGGTGAAGGTCTAGGAAACAAGTTCCTTTCACATATTCGCCAGGTTGATGCAATTTGCCAGGTAGTAAGATGCTTTGCTGATGATAATATTACCCACGTTGCAGGTAAAGTGGATCCTATTTCTGATATCGAGGTTATTAACCTTGAATTGATTCTTGCTGACCTTGAATCAGTTGAAAAAAGAATTGGCCGTGTTGAAAAGCTTGCCAAGCAAAAAGATAAGGAAGCAGCTATCGAGTTTCCAATCCTGGCCCGACTTCGTGAGGCATTTGAAGCGGAACAGCCTGCACGCGCGATTGAGTTCACTGACGAAGAAATGAAGATTGTTAAACATCTTCATCTGCTGACGATCAAGCCAATGCTTTATGTAGCAAACGTAAGTGAAGATGAAGTTGCAGATCCAAACAACAATGAATATGTTCAAAAGGTTCGTGAATTTGCAGCGAAGGAAAATGCTGAAGTAATCGTAATTTGTGCGAAGATCGAAGAAGAAATCGCTGAGCTTGAAGGCGATGAAAAAGCGATGTTCCTCGAGGAACTTGGCATAGAGGAGTCTGGCCTTGACCAGCTGATCCGTGCTGCTTACAGCCTCCTTGGTTTGGCGACGTACTTCACAGCTGGCGTCCAGGAAGTACGCGCATGGACATTCCGCCGCGGTATGAAGGCACCTCAATGTGCCGGAGTCATCCATTCTGACTTTGAACGCGGTTTTATCCGTGCAGAGACAGTCCATTACGATGACCTGCTTGCTGCAGGCTCGATGACAGCTGCAAAAGAAGCCGGAAAGGTCCGCCTTGAAGGCAAAGAATATGAAGTGAAAGACGGAGATATCATCCACTTCCGCTTTAACGTTTAATGACCAAAGCCCTGCAGAAATATGCAGGGCTTTTTTACTTTGGCTCTGTTAAAGCTGAATGTTGATTTTTAACCCCTGTTGATTGTAGTGGAAGGCGCGTAGACTCCTTCGGGATTTAGCGGGCAAGTGAGACCTAGGTAGAAATGGCCTGAGAAGAAGGGCCATTTTACCCCGCAGAAGCGAAGCGACGAGGAGGCTCAGCGCACGCCCCGAGGAAAGCGAAGCGCCTGGAACAAAAATCAACAGCCTTGATTAACAGAGCCTTTACTTTAAGAATTGTGTTACTGGAATTTGCTTAAAAGAAACATCCAAACCTTTTAAATTGTTTTTAATATAAGGCTCTGATAAAACAGGATGTTAATTTTAACCTCTGTTGATCGTAGTGGAAGGTGCGCAGACTCCTGCGGGGGCAGCTGGACAGGTGAGACCTAGGTAGAAATGGCCTGAAAGGAAGGGGCCAATTTACCCCGCAGGAGCAAAGCGACGAGGAGGCTCAGCGCCAGCCCCGCGGAAAGCGAAGCACCTGGAATGAAAATCAACAGTCTTGTTTAAAAGACCTAAAATTCAAACCAAAAGCTTGGACAAAAACACGAACATATGTTAGTATTTTTATATAGAGTTAAAGTCTATAAAAAGAGGCGCAAAGCAGTAAGAAGTAAACCACTTTACATATCATTGCTTTTGGGATAACTCTATGATATAATTTCATCTTGTGAGTAATTAAACAATTACTCCTTGCCCTGTAATGGGGCCGTTTAGACCAAAAGGAGGTGACAGTGATGAGAAAGTACGAAATTATGTACATCATCCGCCCAAATATTGAAGAGGAAGCTAAAAAGGCTCTTACTGAGCGTTTCAGTGGAATTTTAACAGATAACGGTGCGGAAGTTTCAGAAGCTAAGGAATGGGGCAAACGCCGTCTTGCTTATGAAATCAACGATTTTCGTGATGGCTACTACCAGCTTGTAAAAGTAAATGCTGAGCCAGCTGCAGTCGAAGAATTCTCTCGTCTTGCTAAGATCAGCGAAGATATCCTTCGCCACATCGTTATTAAAGAAGAAGAATAATATAAAATTGATATAAACTTTCGGCCTAGATGTTTCACGTGAAACGGATAGAGCTGAGGGGGAAGGAGTTGATTCTGATGATGAATCGTGTCATTCTTGTTGGCCGTTTGACCAAGGATCCTGAATTGCGTTTCACACCAAATGGAGTTGCAGTCGCTACTTTTACTCTGGCAGTAAATCGTGCATTTACGAACCAGCAGGGAGAGAGAGAAGCAGATTTCATTAACTGTGTAGTTTGGCGCCGTCCAGCCGAAAATGTTGCTAACTTCCTTAAGAAGGGCAGCCTTGCTGGTGTTGACGGACGTGTCCAAACTCGCAGCTATGAGGGACAAGATGGTAAACGTGTTTACGTTACAGAAGTTCTTGCTGAGAGCGTTCAGTTCCTTGAGCCAAAGGGACAAGGTCAATCCTCTGACAGAGGGTCTGACAGAGGGGATTATTCCCGCCAAAATGATCAAGGTTCTCCTTTCGGGAATCAGAATCAACGCCAAAACAGTTATAAAGTAGATGAAGATCCATTTGCAGGTGGCGGCCAAATCGATATCTCAGATGACGATCTTCCATTCTAATATATACTCGGACTTAAATAAAATTCACAAGGAGGGAAATGACCATGGCAATGGGTGGACGCAGAGGCGGACGTGCAAAACGCCGTAAGGTTTGCTACTTCACAGCAAACGGAATTACTAAGATTGATTATAAAGATACTGATCTTCTTAAAAAATTCATCTCAGAACGAGGTAAGATTTTACCACGTCGTGTAACTGGAACTAGCGCTAAATATCAGCGTAAATTGACAGTTGCAATCAAACGTTCTCGTCAAATGGCATTACTGCCATACGTTTCAGGCGAATAATGATCGGTTCATAAAAGGCAGCGGGCTTCCCGCTGCCTTTTATATTATTATGAAACCTGCGCCTTTTTCTTCAAAATTAGGCGAGTTTCTTTATCTTTCGCCTCAAACCTGGCACTTCGGTTGATTGTCCTCTGCTTAGAAGATAAAATAGTTCTTATATGTTTGTTTTATTTTGGCTGCGAAGAACTATTCTATATACTTGTTGAATTTTCACTGCGGGTGAAGGGGTGAATTATGAAAAATACATATAAACTGACAGAAGGTGCGATCCTTCTGGCCATCTTTGCTGTTTTGCTTCTGATTACTTTGTATATTCCAGGACTTGGACTAATAGCTAATTTCTTTGTCGCTTTGCCGTTCCTGTTCTTTGGGGCGAAGCACGATGTGAAAAGTACAGGTGTTTTTACAGTGGCAGGGGTGCTTTTGTCCATGATCCTTGGCTCCTTCCTTGCGATTCCGATTGCGTTGGCATATGGAACGACAGGAGCTGTAATGGGTTACATGATCAGGGTAGGGAAGAGCCGGTTTGCCAGTTTCATGGCAGGTTCGGTTGTTTTTCTTATCAACCTGGTGCTTCAATATGCACTTTCAGTAGTGCTGTTTAAAATTAACTTCATTGATGAGCTCATGGAAACCTTCCGTCTTTCGATCGACCAGTCAATCAAGATGCTGGAGCAATTTGGACAGACTCCTGATGAGAAAATGATTCAGCAATTCGAAGCGATGGTTGATTTGATGGAAACACTGGTGCCGAGCATGTTCGTCATGGCATCATTCCTGCTGGTGTTCATCATCCAGCTTGCTTCCTTCCCGTTATTGAAACGATTTGGAATCAAAGTGCCACAATGGCGGCCTTTTAGGGAATTAAGCCTGCCAAAGAGCATTTTATGGTATTATCTATTGACCATGATTATAGGCATTCTCCTTCAGCCTGAACAGGGAACTTATTGGTATTGGGTCATTACGAACCTGTCCTTTATCCTGCAAATGCTGATGGTCCTCCAGGGGTTGTCATTCATCTTTTATATCACTCATGCCAAAGGTTACCCTAAGGCTGTGCCAATTGTTGCACTTGTCCTTGTTTTCCTCTTGCCATTTGTACTTTATATTGTCCGGATATTAGGTATAATTGATTTAGGATTTGACTTAAGAAAACGTCTTGGGGAGAAGAAGTAATCCGAAACTACTGCTTTAGGAGCTGAGCACATGCCTTCTTATTTAGAGAGGCGGCAAATACGCTATCCATTATATGGATTGATGGCCGTAATACTGGTGCTTATTGGCGTACTGTCATACTATAACTGGATTATAGGGGCAGCAGGTTTCCTTCTCACCGGCCTCCTGATTTATTTTATCTTTCAAGTGAATCATAAAATAAAACAAGAAACTGAAGAGTATATTTCTACGCTATCCTACAGGGTTAAGAAGGTCGGCGAGGAAGCACTGATGGAAATGCCGATTGGGATCATGCTGATCAATGATGATTATTATATTGAATGGACCAACCCTTTCATTGCGTCCTGTTTCAATGAGGATACTTTAGTCGGCAGATCTTTATATGATGTAGCAGATGCTGTCATTCCATTGATCAAACAGGAAGTCGAAACGGAGATCATTTCACTCCATGACAGGAAGTTCAGGGTGATCCATAAGCCGGAGGAACGGCTTCTCTATTTCTTTGATGTAACGGAACAGGCAGAAATAGAAAAGATGTACAATGATGAAAGAACGGTACTTGCGTATATTTATCTCGACAACTACGAGGAATTGACGCAGGGAATGGATGACCAGACGAAGAGCAGCTTGAATAGCCTTGTAACGTCTATTTTAAATAAGTGGGCCACCAATAATGGTGTTTTCCTTAAAAGGGTTTCATCGGAACGGTTCATTGCCGTGTTCAGTGAACATATCCTTCTTTTGCTTGAAAGAGGGAAGTTCACCATCCTGGATGAAGTTCGCGAAACAACCTCTAAGCAAAATGTGCCGCTGACTTTGAGTATTGGCGTAGGCACTGGCCTTTCCTCCCTGCCGGAGCTTGGTGCGCAGGCTCAATCCAGCCTTGACCTGGCTTTAGGCCGCGGCGGCGACCAGGTTGCGATCAAGCAGCCGAATGGAAAGGTGAAATTTTACGGCGGCAAGACGAATCCAGTGGAAAAGCGCACAAGGGTTAGGGCTAGGGTCATCTCCCATGCACTGAAGGAGCTTGTGGTCGAGAGTGACAAGGTATTGATCATGGGGCATAAGAACCCTGATATGGATGCCATCGGATCTGCCATCGGTATCCTGAAGGTCGCACAGATGAATAAACGCGAGGGCTTTATTGTTTTTAATAAAAATGAGATTGATACTGGCGTGCAGAGGCTCATGGAGGAAATTAAGCAAAATGAGGCGCTGTATTCCCGCTTCATTTCACCTGAGCAGGCATATGAAATTGCGTCAGATGACACACTGCTAGTTGTGGTTGATACTCATAAACCATCGCTCGTGATTGATGAAAGACTGTTGAACAGGATCGAAAATGTCATTGTGATCGACCATCACCGCAGGGGAGAAGAATTCATTAAAAACCCTTTGCTTGTTTATATGGAGCCTTATGCGTCCTCGACAGCGGAGCTTGTGACCGAGCTGCTTGAATACCAGCCTAAGAATGGGAAAATCCAGATGCTTGAGGCTACAGCCTTATTGGCCGGGATCATTGTTGATACAAAGAGCTTCACTTTAAGAACTGGTGCCCGTACCTTTGATGCGGCCTCCTACCTGCGAAGCCATGGAGCCGATACAGTACTTGTGCAGAAGTTCCTGAAGGAAGATATCAATACGTATATTAAAAGAGCAAAAATCATCGAGAATGTTTATTTTTACAGAGATGGCATCGTCATCTCGAAAGGGAAAGAGGATGTATACTGCGACCAGGTGCTGATTGCCCAGGCAGCTGATACACTTCTTACGATGGATGGAGTCTCGGCTTCATTCGTCATTTCCAAGAAAACTGACCATACTGTGGGCATCAGTGCAAGATCACTTGGCGAAATCAATGTCCAGGTGATCATGGAGCAGCTGGAAGGCGGCGGGCATTTAACTAATGCTGCTACCCAGTTGTATGATATACCTATGGATGAGGCAGAGAATATGCTGACAAATGCAATTGATGAATATCTTGAAGGGGGAAATAAAGAATGAAAGTAATCTTTTTGAAGGATGTTAAGGGTAAAGGCAAAAAAGGCGAAATCAAAAATGTAGCAGATGGCTATGCACATAATTTCCTTATAAAGCAAGGCCTTGCAGTCGAAGCCAATGCGGGTGCTATGAGCTCTCTGAATGCGCAGCAAAAGAAGGAAGAAAAGATTGCCCAGCAGGAGCTTGAGGATGCCAAAGCTCTAAAAGAAACCATTGAGAAAGTAACAGTCGAGTTAACAGCGAAATCCGGAGAAGACGGCCGCCTATTTGGCTCCATCACAAGCAAGCAAGTTGCTGATGAACTGCAAAAAGCTCACGGAATCAAGCTTGATAAGCGTAAAATCGAAATGGATGCAATCCGCACACTTGGCTACACAAAGGTTCCGGTCAAGCTTCATAAAGAAGTTCAGGCTACTTTAAATGTTCATGTAAAAGAAGGAAAATAATTTACAGTTCCATATAGTCATAAACATGATAAAATAATATAGTTACAGGAAAATGGTGATCGGTAATGGCTGGTCACTTTTTTCTATTGTGCCTTGTTTGGAAACTCAACGAATTAACATATAGAGATAATTTTTGAAAGACTGTAAGGGGGCAGGCAGATGAGTGAGTTATTTGCGGATCGGTTACCGCCGCAAAATATGGAAGCGGAACAAGCCGTGCTTGGTGCGATTTTTTTAGAGCCATCAGCTTTGACTCTTGCTTCAGAAATTTTGCTTCCAGATGATTTTTATCGTGTTGCGCACCAGAAGATCTTTAATGTCATGCTGGATTTGAGTGATAAAGGGAAAGCCATTGACCTGGTAACGGTGACGGAGGAGCTTGCTTCTTCCAAGCTGATCGAGGATGTTGGCGGAGTAAGTTATTTAAGTGAGCTGGCTGCGTCTGTACCGACCGCAGCAAATATAGAGTATTATGCTAGAATCGTAGAAGAAAAGGCCTTATTGAGAAGGCTGATCCGTACCGCTTCAGGCATTGCCGAAGATGGCTATATGCGCGAAGATGAAGTAGAAGCCCTGCTCGCCGAAGCGGAAAAAAGCATCATGGAGGTTGCCCAGCGTAAAAATTCCGGAAGCTTCCACAATATTAAGGATGTTCTTGTTCGTACCTACGATAATATCGAGGAAATGCACAACCGTAAAGGTGATATTACAGGACTGGAAACGGGATTCACTGAGCTGGACCGAATGACTGCAGGTTTCCAAAGAAATGATCTTATTATCGTAGGGGCCCGTCCGTCAGTGGGTAAAACAGCCTTCGCCCTGAATATCGCCCAGAATGTTGCCAAGAAAACAGGCGAGAATGTAGCGATTTTCAGTCTTGAGATGGGTGCAGAGCAGCTCGTCATGCGTGTGCTCTGTGCTGAAGGAAATATCGATGCCCAGAGACTGCGTACAGGATCCCTAACGGATGAAGACTGGGGCAAGCTGACGATGGCAATGGGGAGCCTGTCGAACGCAGGTATTTTCATCGATGATACACCTGGTGTCAGGATCACCGACATCCGCTCAAAATGCCGCCGTCTTAAGCAGGAGCACGGCCTGGGCATGATCATGATCGACTACTTGCAGCTGATTCTCGGTAGCGGCCGTTCGGGCGAAAACCGTCAGCAGGAAGTATCCGAAATCTCACGTTCCCTGAAGCAGCTGGCACGTGAACTGCAGGTGCCTGTTATTGCATTGTCTCAGCTCTCCCGTGGTGTCGAACAACGCCAGGACAAGCGTCCGATGATGTCTGATATCCGTGAATCCGGATCGATCGAGCAGGATGCCGATATTGTAGCGTTCCTATATCGTGATGATTACTATGATAAGGAATCCGAAGATCGAAACATAATTGAAATCATTATCGCAAAGCAGCGTAACGGCCCAGTCGGTACAGTAAAGCTTGCGTTTGTAAAAGAGTACAATAAATTCGTCAACATCGAACATCGTTACGATGAATCATACGCTCCACCAGGGGCATAATGAGAATTGACCCGATTAGGGTTGATTCTCTTTTTTTACATAAAGATAAATCGTTTTATGGTATATTACGAACAAATAAATTGTAACACAATTAAAATGTTCGTGTTTTATTGACTTTTACCCTTAAATGCTGGTAAACTTTATATGTTTGAAACGGGATTGAATGAACCGTATACCTTTGGAGGTGCTTTTTATATGACATCTGTAGTAGTGGTTGGAACACAATGGGGAGACGAAGGTAAAGGAAAGATTACCGATTTCCTTTCTGAAAATGCTGAAGTAATTGCCCGTTATCAGGGTGGAAACAACGCTGGTCACACAATTAAATTCAATGGCGAAACATATAAATTGCATTTGATTCCATCCGGGATTTTTTATAAAGATAAAATTAGCGTAATTGGCAACGGGATGGTCGTTGATCCAAAGGCGCTTGTAAAAGAACTTGCTTATTTGCACGATAAGGGCGTCACAACAAATAATCTGCGAATCAGCAACCGTGCACACGTCATTCTTCCTTACCACTTGAAACTGGACGAAGTTGAAGAGCTGAGCAAGGGCGACAATAAGATTGGAACAACGAAAAAGGGAATTGGCCCGGCTTATATGGATAAAGCTGCACGTGTTGGCATCCGTATTGCTGACCTTCTTGACCGTGAATCATTCGAGGAAAAGCTGACACGCAACCTTGAGGAGAAGAACCGACTGTTTGAGCGTATTTATGAAACAGAAGGATTCAAGATTGAAGATATTCTTGATGAATACTATGAGTATGGACAGCAAATCAAGCATTATGTAGTGGATACTTCTGTTGTATTGAATGATGCGCTTGATGAAGGCCGCCGTGTTCTTTTCGAAGGTGCGCAAGGTGTCATGCTTGATATCGACCAGGGGACTTATCCATTCGTTACATCCTCCAACCCGGTTGCTGGCGGAGTGACAATCGGTTCTGGTGTCGGGCCAACCAAAATCACTCATATTGTGGGTGTATCGAAGGCTTACACAACACGCGTTGGAGATGGTCCATTCCCAACAGAGCTGGATAATGAAATCGGCAGCCAGATCCGTGAAGTCGGCCGTGAGTACGGTACGACGACTGGCCGTCCGCGCCGTGTAGGCTGGTTCGACAGCGTCGTTGTCCGCCATGCCCGCCGTGTCAGCGGACTCACTGATTTATCATTGAACTCTATTGATGTATTGACTGGCATCGAAACACTGAAAATCTGTGTAGCTTACCGCTACAAAGGTGAATTGATCGAAGAATTCCCAGCTAGCCTTAAAATGCTGGCAGACTGCGAGCCAGTGTATGAGGAGCTGCCAGGCTGGACAGAAGACATCACAGGCTGCAAATCACTAGATGAGCTGCCAGCGAACGCTAGACACTATCTGGAGCGCGTATCACAGCTGACAGGCATTCCGCTTTCAATCTTCTCAGTTGGCCCAGACCGCACACAGACAAATGTCGTCCGCAGCCCTTGGAGATCATAATAAAGCTATTGAACAGGCCTCCGCTCATTAAAGAGCGGGGGTTTTTTATGCGAGAAAAGCATGCTTAGTACTAGTAAAATTTTTAAAAAGGGCACTGTTAAGAGGCTGTTGCTTCGCTTTCCGCGAAAAAGGGACTCTTCTTAACAGTCTGAGTGTCTACTGATTTCAAGTGGAGCGGTGCTCGCCTCTATATGACATTCAGCAAGAGAGTGAACCCTTGAATGTCCTTTAGTTAGCCTCTATAAGACATTCAGCGCAAGAGAATGAACGCTTGAGTGTCCTTTAGCCGACTTTTAATAAGATGGGCCTATAACAGAGCCAGAAAATAAAAAAACAAAAAAATTTCAAAAAAACATATACAAACTATAAAAAGCTATGGTAATATAAACAACGTTGTCACCAAATCGACAAAAACCGATAAGATCTGCATACTCTTTAAAAGGGGCAGATGATCAATATTACTCTTTATGAGCCATTAGCTCAGTCGGTAGAGCAAGTTGCTCACATCATTGATTCACTTCAGAGGCAACTTGCGAGAAAGACCGAAGGTGTTTCGAGCATCAAGATGCGAATTGCCAATCTGAATAGGGTAAACCATAAATAGTACGATTACACTTTTTATGAGCCATTAGCTCAGTCGGTAGAGCATCTGACTTTTAATCAGAGGGTCGAAGGTTCGAGTCCTTCATGGCTCACCAGTTTTTAATGATAGTGAGAATAACTTTCCTTCTATATTCTGGCCCCTTGGTCAAGCGGTTAAGACACCGCCCTTTCACGGCGGTAACACGGGTTCGAATCCCGTAGGGGTCACTTTCATACATATCTTCACACCGTATGTTAATTACGGCTCAGTAGCTCAGTCGGTGGAGCATGTTGCTCACTTCCACGACTAAGCATCTGCGGCAACATGCGAGAAGGACCGAGAGGTCATTCGAGCAAAGGACTTAAACTGCACTTGGATTAGGGTGCAATTCTTATTATGGCTCAGTAGCTCAGTCGGTAGAGCAAAGGACTGAAAATCCTTGTGTCGGCGGTTCGATTCCGTCCTGAGCCATTAAAAAAGGGAGCGTGTCATTATGACATGCTCCTTTTTTTTGTAATATTTCTGTAATATAACGGACCATTTACTATCTATTCCATTTTACAATAGGATAAAATCGCAATCTCCACCAAATTTCGATCAATAGTAGGAGAATAGCCTTATTATACCTGGGTTTTTGGCTTATTTTCGAAAGAAAAACATGCTAAAAATACCAGTAGGCGTTACCATATTGCTTACAAATTTCGTAATTTAATGTCAGCTATTATACATTTTTGTTACATAATGAAGACTAGTATTCTATTTGATACATTTTATGGTAAAGTATAAAAGTACAATTTTCAGAAATTAGTTATATAGTACTAGATTTTAAATTATTGTGTTTTACCGTATTGTAGGGGGATCAGAATGAAGAACTTAAAACAGAAGCTGTCCAATCTCGCGGGCAAAACATCAAGAGGGATGAAGCCGGCAATCAAGATGTCAATAACAGCTGCTGCCATGGCTGCTGCGTTGACTTTCGGTGCGGGTAATGCTGTGCTTGCTGCTGAATCTGAACTGACGACTGTCTATTATGTATATGTGAATGATAAATTTGCTGGAACTGTTGCCGATAAAACAGAAATTGAAAAAGTAATTGAAGAAAAGCGTGAAGCTATTCAGGCCCAATACAAAGACCTTAAGGTTGACCTTGGTCTCGAGGTAGCGTTCGTTCCTGAACAGGTATTCTCATCAGCTTCAGGTGCTGATCATACAGATGTAATGAACAACATCAAAGATCAGATGGCTGTTAAGGCAGAAGCAGCGGCTATCGTTATTGATGGCAATTCAGTGGCTCATTTAAAGAATGCAGAAGAAGCTGAAAAAGTGCTTAAATCGCTGATGCTTGAATACATAACTGAAGAAGAACTGACAGAAGTGGAGAATAGAAAGAAGTCTCCTAATCTTCCAATACCCGAAGTAAAAGAAAACGAAACTCGTATATTAGACGTTCGTTTTAGCAAGAATGTTTCACAGTCAGCAGAACAAATTGATCCTGCAAAGATTCTTACTGTAGAGGAAGCGCTCAAGCTTCTGAAAAAGGGTACACTGGAAGAGCAAAAGTATCAGGTTAAAGATGGAGATGTACTGAGTGGAATTGCCAGCTCCCATAACTTAAAGCTGACTCAATTACTGTCTTTGAACCAGGGCCTTAATGAGAAATCTGTGCTTAAACCAGGGCAGCTGCTGAATGTCACTGTGTTGAAGCCGTACTTGCATGTTGTGGTTGACCGTCAGGCTTATGTGAAGGAAGATGTTAATTACCAAAAAGAAGTCGTTGAGAACGCAAAAATGTTCAAAGGCGACACGAAGACACAGCAAGCTGGCAAAAAGGGTGTCAATGGAGTCATTTATGTAACATCAGAGCAAAACGGAAAAATCGTAAAGAAACAAGCAGTTAAAACTGTGGTCCTTCAGAAGCCTGTAAAAGAAATTATCGTCAAAGGCACGAAGGTCGTACCATCCCGCGGAAATGGCTCATTCATTTGGCCGACCAGCGGCGGTTATGTATCAAGCCAGCAAGGATATCGCTGGAGCAAGATGCATAAAGGAATCGACATAGCCAGACCTAGCAACTACACAATCAAAGCGGCAGATAATGGCGTAGTGGTCTCAGCTGGATATGACGGCGGCTATGGCAATAAAGTGGTCATCGACCACCAAAATGGCTACCGCACTGTCTATGCACACTTGGCATCCTTCAATGTAAGGCCAGGGCAGACAGTAGCAGGCGGTTCAAAAATCGGTGTGATGGGAAGGACAGGCAACTCTACTGGAATTCATCTTCACTTCGAAGTTTACAAGAACGGCAGCTTGCTGAACCCGATGTCTATATTCTAAAAATCAAAGTCTCTAGGGAACTAGAGGCTTTTTTCATTAAGGCCCTGTTAAAGCTTAGTATTGTTTATTAACTCCTGATGATTGTAGTGGAAGGCGCGCAGACTCCTCTGAAAATGCTAACGCATTTCCATCGTGTATGGGCAAGTTCGGGGAAGCCAATTCAAAATCCTGCGGGCGCAGCTGGACAGGTGGGACCCCGCAGGAGCAAAGCGACGAGGAGACTCAGCGCCAGCCCCGAGGAAAGCGAAGCGCCAGGAACGAAAATCAACAGCCTTGTTTGACCAAAGACTTTGTTAAAAGACAATGGAGCCGAGATGAAGCGAGACATTTTCTTATAATGGGCAGGATTGGTACAATTGGGAGGAGAAGAATAGAAGTTATATAACAGATAAATTCAGTTTTTCACGGTTTTACAGTAAAATAGATAAGATAGGACTTTTATATAAGAATCTGTAAAGTCCAATATTGTTTTTAACTACTGTTGATTGTAGTGGAAGGCGCGCGGCGGGAAAGGTGAGACCCCACAGGAGCGAAAGTGACGAGGAGGCTCAAGCGCCCCAGCCCCGCGGAAAGCGAAGCGCATAGAATGAAAATCAACAGCCTTAATTAACAGAGCAATAAAAAGAAAAACAACAATTGATATAAGATATTATTTTTGTCTAAAAAGGAGAATTGGTATGGAGAAAAAAATCTTGGTTGTGGATGATGAGAAACCAATTGCAGATATTTTACAGTTCAATCTGAAAAAAGAAGGCTATGACGTTTATTGCGCTTATGATGGGAACCAGGCAATTGAGATGGTAGAGGAAGTCCAGCCTGACTTGATTTTGCTGGACATCATGCTGCCGATGCGTGACGGTATGGAAGTATGCCGCGAGGTGCGCAAGAAATACGAAATGCCAATCATCATGCTGACTGCAAAGGATTCTGAAATAGATAAAGTATTGGGCCTTGAACTAGGCGCCGATGATTATGTGACGAAGCCGTTCAGCACGCGTGAGTTGATTGCAAGGGTTAAAGCAAACCTGCGCCGCCATCAGCAAATTGCAGTACAGGCGGACGAGGAAGAAGAGTCAAATGAAATTGCAGTAGGTTCACTTACGATCCATCCGGATGCGTATGTTGTGTCAAAGCGGGGGGAGACAATCGAATTGACACACCGTGAATTCGAGCTGCTTCATTATCTCGCCAAGCATATTGGACAAGTCATGACGAGGGAGCACCTCCTTCAGACGGTTTGGGGCTATGATTATTACGGAGATGTCCGTACTGTCGATGTTACGGTAAGAAGGCTTCGTGAAAAAATTGAGGATAACCCAAGCCATCCGACATGGATCGTGACAAGACGGGGAGTCGGCTACTATTTAAGAAACTCCGAGCAGGAGTAAGGAGACGGAATGAGGAAAGTAGGTTTTTTTCGATCCATACATCTTAAATTTGTGATTATCTATGTCCTGCTTATCTTGGTTGCGATGCAAATCATCGGTGTTTACTTTGTCCGAAAACTTGAGACAACCTTGGTGACGAATTACCAGGAATCGGTAAAATCCCGGGTCGACCTGCTTGTATATGATATCCAGGAGGAACTGATCAAGGAACGGGGCAAAGAAGATCCGACGAAGGAAGAGGCAATCAGGGATATCCTGAAGGATTATAGAAGCTCGGATATTTCCGAAATAAGGGTTATAGACGGGGGAAGCTTTAAAATTTTGGGCACTACCAGCGATAACCAGGGAATCGTTGGCCAACGGACAACTGACCTGAAAATTAAGCGGTCAATTGTCTTCGAAGAAGATGAAGATGTCATCAGATGGCAATCGGAAAACCGAGTATGGGTGCTCTCGACCCCAATCATGCATAACAATGAAGCCATTGGGGCTGTCTACCTGGTTGCAAAAATCGAGAATATCTTCACGCAGATGAAGGATATCAATAAAATCCTTGCTACCGGCACAGGTATTGCCCTCCTGTTCACTGCGATTCTTGGCATCCTGCTTGCCCAGACGATCACCAGGCCGATATCGGACATGCGCAAGCAAGCCCAGGCAATGGCACGGGGCAATTTTTCCAGGAAGGTTAAGGTCTATGGGTACGATGAGATTGGCCAGCTGGCGATTACCTTTAATAATCTGACGAAGAAATTGCAGGAAGCCCAGGCAACGACAGAAGGGGAGAAGCGAAAGCTTTCTTCGGTTATCTCCTATATGACAGATGGTGTTATTTCCACTGACCGGAAAGGGCGAATCATCCTGATCAATGATCCGGCTGCCCAGATGCTGGGTGTTTCACGTGAAACAGTCCTATCCCAGCCAATCGTATCTGTGCTGGGACTGGATGAAAACTATACGTTTGAAGATCTACTGCAGGAAAAAGATTCGATTGTTCTCGACTATAGCACAAAGAGCAAGCCGTTCATTCTTCGGGCCAACTTTTCTGTTATCCAAAAGGAAAGCGGTTTTGTTAATGGTTTGATTACGGTTCTGTATGATGTGACAGAACAGGAAAAGATCGATATTGAGAGACGTGAATTTGTGGCGAATGTCTCCCATGAATTGCGTACGCCTCTGACCACGATGCGCAGCTATCTCGAAGCTCTGGCGGATGGAGCATGGAGAGATGAGGAAATTGCGCCAAACTTCCTGGAAACGACTCGTACAGAAACCGAGCGGATGATCCGGCTGGTGAACGATTTGCTCCAGCTTTCAAAAATGGACAGTGTCGACTACCGTCTATCAAAAGAATGGGTGGATTTCCCGATCTTTTTCAACCGGATCATCGACCGTTTTGAACTGTCGAAGAATCAGAACGTGACGTTCATCAGAGATATTCCTGAGGATGATCTATTTGTAGAAGTGGATGAGGATAAGATTACACAGGTCCTTTATAATATTATTTCAAATGCCATGAAGTATTCTCCTGAAGGCGGGACCATCACGTTCCGGACGAAGGAAGAGGACGACATGATTACCATCAGTATTTCTGATGAAGGTGTTGGGATACCAAAAGATAATTTAGATAAGATATTCGACCGTTTCTATCGCGTAGACAAAGCGAGAACGCGGAAATTGGGCGGGACAGGCCTTGGCCTCGCCATCGCGAAGGAAATGGTCAATGCCCACGGGGGAAAAATTTGGGCGGACAGCGTGGAAGGGAAAGGGACAACCATCTATTTCACCCTTCCTTATGACCGGAGTGCAGAGGATGATTGGTCATGACCTATGAAAACATTAAGACGGCAATATTAACTTTTTTGGTCATTCTTAGCGGTATTTTAACCTGGAATATTTGGACTTACCAGCCCAATTATGAAAACATTGAAAATCCAAAGACAGTCGGCGAGGTAAGCATCGCGACTCAAAGGGAAATTAAGAAGATTGTAAAGCCCCATCAGGTCATCTACCATGTTGATGGAAAACACTATGGAGCAATCAGCAATGATCATATTGATCGATTGATCAACACGATTTCCAAATGGAAGTTTTATGACGTTAAAAAATATGCTGGCCGAATCATTGATTTCAATGAAAAAATAGTCGAGGATGCTCATACGGAAATTATTTTCCCTGATGAAGTACCGATAGAGCTATATAAAAAAGTCTTGAATATTGATGAAAAGAATCTGCCAAAATTCGATTTTGACCGGATTATCATTAAAACAGAAACGCAGCAGAAGCAAGAAGGGGTCATATACTTTTATTCTAAAAAGAACCAGCAGGTCTATGAAAGCAATGTTAATCCATCGTTTATCAATCAATTCGTTCAGGATTATTATCGAACCGCTGGCAGATTGACGCCTTATTTCCAGCATCATATTTCCGATATAAAGTGGATTTACCTGCCTTCAGAAGAAATTGATATGGTGAAATACACTTACTATCAAAATCCACTCGATTCGGATAAGTTCAAGGAAGCACTTTTCAAGGATCCTAGCTTTGTCCAGAGGAGTGTATCGGATTTTGGAGAGGAATTTACCGATGATGCCAGCAAAATGACCGTTGATAACCAGACAAATATGATTGTGTATGTGAACCCGATTCGCGATCGCGATTCGGTGATCGGCACATCCAATGTGCTGCAGAAAAGCATTGAATTTGTCAACAGCCATGGCGGCTGGACAGAGGCATACCGTTACGTTTACAAGGATGATTTTAACCAAAAGGTCCGCTTTCGCTTATACAGCAAGGAAGGCTACCCAGTTTTCAATCAGATGGGTATGTCTGAAATCTATCAGCAATGGGCCCAGATGGAAATCAGCCGATACATCCGGCCGGGCTTCCATCTGGAATTGCCGCTGAATCCTGATGTGCAGACTACAAAGCTTCCATCCGGTGATGCGGCCCTAAAGCTTTTAGAGCGCAAGAAGGATTTCAATCCAGATCTGATGCAGAATCTTATGCCAGGTTACTATATGTCGCAGGGACCAGGTCAATCTTTGATCCTGCTGGAGCCGGGCTGGTTTTATCAATACGATCAGGAGTGGCGCCAGCTGAGCTGGGAGGAGGAATCGAAGAATGGATTGGAGTAGAATTAAAACCATCTTTATTCTGACATTCCTTTGCCTGGATATCTATCTGGTTTATCAGTTCCTGAATACACGGGATGCAGCCCAGTATGAAATCATTAAAGAGGCGTCACTGGAAGAAAAGCTGAAGGAAGATAATATCCGGTATAAAGAGCTGCCCGAGGTCAATGAAAAGGAACAATATATCAGTGTCAGGACGAAGGTCTTTTCGAATGAAGACCTTGAAAAGATAAAGGGCCAGACCGTGAGCCTTGGAGATGGAACATCGGTTGAGGCCAAGCTGGAAAAGCCAGTCAAGCTTTCCAGCAAGTTCGAACCTGCTGAAATTTCGACTTTCGTTAAACTCAATATCTTTGCTGGTGAGGAATATAAGTATTGGAGCAAGAATGACGAAGCAAGGACCATTACTTATTACCAGCAGCATGACAAAAAAACATTCTATTACAACAGCAACGCGAAACTGACTTTGTTTTACAATGATAAAAATGAAGTGACCTCTTATAAGCAGACGTATCTTGAGGTCATTGACGAGCTATCGGATGAAGAGGAGCTTTTGCCACCGCTAAGAGCGATTGAAACTCTTTATAAAAAGGGGCTTCTGAAGCCGAAGAGCGAAATTACCAAGGTTGAGCTGGGATATTCGACGCTTGTCTCGCTGACTGCTTCCCATGTGGTTACACCGACTTGGAGGCTGGTTGTGAATGGCAAGGAAAACCTTTTTGTGCATGCATTTGAGGGTCGTGTTATTCCACTGACTGACAGTGAAAATAAAACAACGGAGTGAGAGATATGACATTGCATTTTAGTGTTCTCGCCAGCGGGAGTACGGGAAATGCGATCTATGTGGAGACGGAGGGCCAATCCTTTTTAGTGGATGCCGGATTGAGCGGCAAGCAAATGGAGGCTTTATTCAAGCAAATTGGCCGGGATATGAAAGACCTCTCTGGAATATTAGTGACGCATGAACATAGCGATCATATAAAAGGCATAGGAATCGTCGCCCGTAAATATAAGCTGCCGATTTATGCAAATGAAAAGACATGGAAGGCGATGGACGGATTGATTGGGGAAGTCCCGCTTGACCAGAAATTCACCTTCGGCATGGAAACGGTAAAGTCATTTGGCGGCCTGGATATTGAATCTTTTGGCGTTTCCCATGACGCCGCGGAGCCAATGTTTTATGTGTTCCATAAAGAAGGCAAGAAATTAGTGCTGATCACCGATACAGGTTATGTCAGCGACAGGATGAAAGGGATCATCAGCAATGCTGATGCCTACGTATTTGAAAGCAATCATGATGTACAGATGCTGAGAATGGGCCGTTATCCATGGAGCGTAAAGCGCCGCATCCTGAGTGATTATGGACATGTTTGTAATGAAGATGCTGCGGTTGCGATGAGCGAAGTCGCAGGGGATAACACAAAGCGTATTTATCTCGCCCACTTAAGCCTGGATAACAACATGAAGGAGCTTGCAAGGATGTCCGTCAGCCAGACATTGCAGAGCCGCGGGATCCTTGTAGGAGAACAATTCGATTTGCTTGATACAGATCCGAAGACTCCTACCGCATTGACAGCGATTTAATATGTTTAGGAACAAAGGAGTAAAGGTATCTGTTAAAGATGATCTTTACTCCTTTTTCATATTTGCGGGCTTTAAATTTAGTATTTGAAGACACTGGTAGTATAATAATTTTTATAAATGGTTAGTATCAGATAATTGTTCAATGAAAGGATTGGTTGACATTGGGTTATTATGATCAGGATCATCAAAGCCGGTATAAACCGGAAAGGGGCAGAAAAAGAGGCAGCTTTCTATCAAGCCTGTTAGGGGCGGTCATAGGGGCATTATTGGTTATTTTCACTATACCTACCTTATCTAAAATGGATATTCTTCCGTACAAAATTGAACCTAACAACCAGACTGCAGTAACAGATGAGGACCAGGGCACTTCTCAAGATACAGACAATACTTCCACCAGAAATGTATCGATTGATGTGTACTCAGGAATCACCAAAGCGGTCGACAAAGCTGGGGACGCCGTTGTCGGCATCACAAACATCCAGCAAAGCACGAACTTTTGGGGCCAGACGCAGGAATCGGGCGGAACAGGATCTGGCGTTGTTTATAAAAAAGCCGGTGATAAAGCCTATATCGTCACAAACCATCATGTAGTCGCAGATGCTAGTCAACTCGAGGTTAGCCTGAGCGATGGAACAAAAATTCCCGCGAAGCTGCTTGGAAGTGATGTTTGGACCGACCTTGCAGTGCTTGAAGTACCTGCAGATAAAATTAACGTAGTTGCTGAATTCGGCAATTCAGATAAGCTTAAGCCAGGTGAGCCAGTAATCGCAATTGGCAACCCGCTTGGCCTGACTTTTTCAGGATCGGTAACACAGGGCATCATTTCCGGTACTGAACGTGCGATTCCAGTGGATATCGATCAGGATGGAACACCTGACTGGCAGGCTGAGGTCCTGCAGACAGACGCTGCCATCAATCCTGGAAACAGCGGCGGAGCCTTAATCAATATTGAAGGACAGGTCATTGGAATCAACTCGATGAAAATCGCCCAAAATGCGGTTGAAGGAATCGGGCTTTCCATTCCGATAAACTCTGCAGCACCAATCATTGATGATTTAGAAAAGACAGGGAAAGTCCAGCGGCCGGTAATGGGGGTAGAGCTGGCATCAGTTAATGAAATTTCAGCTTATCATCAGCAAAATACCTTGAAGCTTCCTAAAGATGTGACTTCAGGTGTGGCTATCAGAAGAGTCCAGCCCAACTCAGCAGCAGATAAAGCAGGTTTGAAAGAGCTTGATGTCATCGTTGAAATGGACGGAGAAAAAATCCGTGATGCGGTCGATCTGCGGAAGCACCTTTATAATCAAAAGAAGGTCGGTGATGAAATGAAAGTGAAGTTTTACCGCGATGGCAAGCTGCAGGAAACAACTTTGAGGCTTGGCGGGGAAACACTATAAGTACTTGTGGATAGACGAACAGGAAGCGCCAAATGCTTCCTGTTTTTTTATGTTAAAATGGACTGTGGATAATTTAAATGACGACTTTTGGCTAATGATAAAAATATAAAAACTGTTGAAGGGATGGGATAAAATGAAGTATTGCTGCAGCGAACATGTAGAATTGGCGCTTGATGAAGCGGTGGATGAGTATGAAACTGCACCACAACTGACAAAGCTTGAATCTGTGGAAAACTCAGGGTTTTCTTGTGGATACTGTGGACAACCTGCTGTATATATTGTAGCGAACGAATGATCGCCTACTAAATGTGGATTGTGGTGTGAATATGTGGATAACTTTTGTGGATATCTTGTTTGTAAACTGTTTGTAATTTGTTTGTAAAGTGGGGATGAGTATGAATATCTCGATTGTAACGGTTGGCAAGTTGAAAGAAAAATACCTGAAACAGGGAATCGAGGAATATTTAAAGCGCATGGGTGCCTATGCAAAAGTCGATGTGATTGAGGTATCCGATGAAAAAGCACCGGAGGAATTAAGCGAAACAGAAATGGTCCAGGTAAAGCAAAAAGAAGGAGAACGAATCCTTGCAAAAATTAATCCGGACGCTTATGTCATTGCCTTAGCGATAAATGGGAAGCTTAAGTCATCCGAAGAACTTGCTGACAGTCTCGATAAGCTGGCGACCTACGGAAAAAGCAAAGTCGCCTTCGTTATCGGTGGATCTCTGGGCCTCAGTGATGAAGTTCTGAAGCGGTCGGACGAGCAGCTGAGCTTTTCGAAGATGACTTTTCCGCACCAGTTGATGCGTTTGATCTTGGTTGAGCAGATATATCGGGCTTTTCGGATTAATCGGGGGGAACCGTACCACAAATAGTGGTTAAGCAGAGAGTGGAAGTAACTCTGGACAAAGATTTCTTAAATTGAAGGAGACCGTTGGTTATTTAAACGGCCTCCTTTTGGTTTTCTTATACTTGTACTTCACTCATAAATGCATGAGTATTATCTTCTGTATCTTTAAAAAATACCATCCATGTTTCTGTTTGTCCCATTTTCGCTACAACATGTGGTTCGTCAATAAAGATAACTTCTTTATCTACTAAGCGCTCATAAGTATCTTTAATATTAGTTACTTGAAAATAAATAATTGAACTTGAATGAGCGAATTCACCTTTTTCTGGTAGTGATAACATTAGTCGCAACCCATCACATTCAAAGAAAGCCATACTATCAGTGTTAAATAAAAGGGAGAGACCTATTTTCTCTTTATAAAAGTCTAATGCTCTATTCAAGTCTTTTACAGGTACACCAATCTGTCCCACCTTTTGAACCATTGTTGTTTCCATAATACATTTCTCCTTTCAAATATCTATTCAAGATAAGCATAAATAATTTCCTCTAATTTTTCTTATCCAATATCACCTTTTTGCGATATTCTATAGGAGATATACCAACATGCTGTTTAAACATTTTACTAAAGGACACAGGGTTTTGAAATCCAAGTTCAAAGGTTATATCAGTCATATTTTTATCTACACTTGATAATAATTGCTTTGCTTTTTGTATTCTAAATTCTGAAATATGCTGATGTGGTGTTCTACCGTATATTTGATTGTAAGTTCTTAATAAATGGTTAGAGGATAAACATGCAACTTTAGCAACTTCTTCTAGTTTTATTGGTTGATTAAAATAAGATCTAATATAATCGTGAGCTATACTTACTCTTCTATATAATTCCTCACGTGTGGAATTGCGAATTGCATGTAATGATTCTATTTCTGTATATGTATTTAAGTGTTCATTTAAAATGGAATACATTATCGTATGAAATTGTTCCTCATAACCAACGGAATCAATATCAAGACTAGGTAATATCTGCATGAAATTTTCCAGTTGAGAAGATAAGATACTATTTTTATGATAGGTTTTTTCAAAAAAGCCAATAGAACTTGTATCCTTAAACGGATCGCTTAGAAGACGATCATTTGTTTCTTTTAAGGAATGAAGGACTTCTTCTGCAAATCCATCTTTAAAGAAAAGACAAAAGGATTCTACAACTTTAGGTTCATCAATTGAAATTGTGTATGCACCTTTATTGAGGAGTAGGTATCTACTCTCTTCAACAGCAAAAAATCCTTTGTTAGTTTTATAATGGGCTTTACCATTAAAGAATGTTTTAATGGACAGTTGACCATTGCCTTCCCAGTAAAACTGTTCACTTTTTGCATGCAATACGAAATTGTTAGATTCATTTTTTGTCATAATACAAACTCCATAATAGATAACTTATTTTTCCATATTATTATTATACATAATAATAGAATTTTTAGTATGTTCATAATATTTTACCAATGAATTAGGATGAACCGTATCATAAATAGATGCGGTTTTTAAATAAGCATTAATAGTGATGCAATCAATGGAGTGTTCCATACATTGACAATGTTGGTTTCTGGAACAAGTAATATTGTACGTAGCTAGAAGTTTAATTGGCTTCAATACGGTCAATCTTATGTAAATGGCATGTTTTCTGGATAAAAGAAGGGATTTTTCAAAAGCAAGTCGAACTTGTTTTACTGAATATTACCCTTGGAAGGAGTCAAAAACAAATAATAACTTTTCATCCCTTGTAGCAAATAAGTTGAATATACTAGGGACATGAATTATTTGCATTTAAATATATTTGATTGGAGCAAGAGGATGAAAGTACTCATTTTTTTATATGATGATTATGCGGAATTTGAAATTAGTATTTTGGATACTGTTCTTAAAGGGAATGGAGTAAAGGTTATTACTTGTTCGCATCAAAAGAAACCATTTGTAGTTTCTTCCGGAGGACTGCAGGTTGTCCCACATTTGCATATTGATGAAGTGGCCCCACAAGAATATGCTGCCCTTATTATTCCAGGGGGGAACCCATATGTTCTTTTAGAAAATAACAAGATTATGAGATTAATTAAGGAATTCCATCACTCAAATATCTATATTGCAGCAATATGTGCTGGCCCTGCCCTTTTAGCGTCTGCCGGTATATTAAATGAAACCTCTTATACTACATCTTTGACACCAGATGAAACGGATTACAGTAAAGCAGGTTTTTTGTGGGAAAACAAGGTAAATCGAATTGTCATGACGGATAAAAATGTGACAACTGCGACAGGTTCAGCTTATGTGGAATTTGCGGAAGAAGTTTTGAAAAGTTTAGGGTTAGTACCTGTTGAGGAAGAAAATTCTTTGGCATATTTTAAAGTGCCGGGGATGTCATAAGGAGTAGAGAAGTAATTACCTCAGGTTAAACAGGTGCAGTGAACCGTACCATAAATAGAGACAAAAAAACTTGAAGATAAGGCGGCATTTTGAAAAGGATAGCTTAGACTATATAGTCCAAGCTATCCTTTTTTTACAAATTTAACTTTTCACCTGAGTTTTGCAATACATATCAACAAAGTGAGCAGGGTTTAATTTTTCACCCGTAACACGGCTGATTTTTTCATTCCAGTCATATAAGGCTGCTGGTTTGAAGAATTGATTGATAAGCATTTCACCCGTTTCTTTTGTGAAAAATTCAGGGGAAATCTTTGTTTCAATATGACGTCCTAGCTGTGCTGCCATTAATTCTCCAAGAAGATAATTTTGGTAGTAAACAGGTGCAAGTGTAAAATGAATTTTTGCTGCCCAATCCGGATTATCTCTTTCATCAGGGGGAGTAACTAGCTGAATTTCATTTACTGTTTTCCACCATAAAGCGTTCAGATCTTGATCGGGATTTTCGTACAGTTCTTTTTCAAAAAATACAAAGGTAATAATCCATCTTGCTGAAATAAGCATTTGCAACTGTTGGTACTTCTCCAATTCAGGAGCAAGACCATTCACTGTTGCTTCATCGACCTGTAAGAAGCGCTTTAACCAGCGAGGGTCTTTGCCCATTTTTCCAAATAACATCGCAATCGCTTCGGTTGTTAAAGTATGGCTTACTGTACGCAGCCCGAATGGAAGGCTGGAGTCTATATATTTGAAATAAGCCGCATGGCCAAATTCATGCAGGTTCGTTTCCATCCAATAGGCATCTTCCGCTAAGTTGCATAGGACACGAACATCTCCTTCGCGGTCAATATCCGTGCAAAAGGCTGTTGGATTTTTCTTTTCCCTAGGGAACAAATCGCTTTTTGCATAGAGGTCATCAATTTCGATTCCCATTGAGTTAAACGTATCTGTTGTGATTTGGACAATATCTTTCCCTCGGTAAAAAGGATCTAGATTGGTTGAATCGGATGGCGGCGCCTCTTGGAAAAAGGGATCGACATAATGCCACGGGCGTATATCCTCTGGATTGATGCCAAATCTAGCTGCTAAACGTTCATCTAGTTCTTTTTTCATCAAGCGGTAAGCATCATCTGATTGAGCAATAAGTTCATTGAAAATAGCGAATACCTCGTCACGGTCAAGTTCCTGAAGAGCAAAGCCCATCTGATGATGGTTATCATAACCAAGCAGTCGTGCAGCTTCATTGCGCTTTTTCACCAGCTCAAGCAGGTCTTTTTCAACGGCTTTACCAACTTCCTTGCTGGCAAACCATACTTTTTTGCGTAATTCCTGGTCATCACTATTAACCAATACCTCCCGAATATCATTGGCAGAATACTTCTTGCCATCCACTTCAGGTGAGTATGTGTTGAACAATAAATTCAGTTCAGAAGAACGTTTTGACAAATCAGCAATCACTTCTTCAGGAAGCTGGTTACCTTCCATTTCGCTTAGCAGAAGCTGAAGCTGACGTTTTTCAATCGCCGTTAAGTTTTCTGTTGCTAAAAATTGTTTTGTTTTTTCGTATGTATCTTTTGAAGAGAATAGAAGATTGTACCGAGTTTGAGCTTCACTTAATTTAGCAGCCCACTCTGGGTCTCCAGTTGTTTGGGTCATCCAGCTCGCTTGTGACCCATCTTTATATAATCCTTGCATCTGGTCATTGAGATCTTTTAAAAAAGTTTGAAGTGTTTCCAAATGTATCACTACCTTTCTATAATTAAGCATCAATAATAGTAACGTTATTAACAATTCTTTAAAGATATTCTTATACTTTTAGGAGCTATAAAAATTTAAAAAGTATGGAGATTATCAAGGGATCAGGGCCATTTATCATGATGATCAGTACCCCAGTGTTCATCAGAGATTCTTTCGTTCGTATCTAGAATTAGACTAAGATATAATCCCCCTTCGTAAAAGTTCTCCCACTGCATGAGAACGATTATGGGCACCAAGCTTTTTCATTGCTGATTTTACATATTGTTTGACGGTCAATTCGCTAATATCCATCAATTCTGCCATTTCCTTTGTGCTCTCTCCCCAGGATATTTTTCTCATCACCTCTAATTCTCTTTCACTTAATACTTGGCTGTCCTCTCTTCGATTCGTTTTTTCCATATACTTTCCTACTAGTCTTCCGAATTGGGTGAGGGATGAAAGAATCTCTTCATCTATTACAGCATCTTTCGTAAATTCATTTGTACAAATATAACCAATGACGGCTGAACTATAACAAATTGGGACAACCACCATGGAGTTGACATTGGAAGTTACGATGTACTTACTGCTAGTTTGCTTCAAGTATTCCAACCCGGTGCAATATTTTGCTTTTCTTTCAAGGATAGAGGAGTAAATAATGGGCAGGGTCCGTATATCGTCCCGAATTTCATTAATGTAGACCAGACCCTTCTGATTAAGCATGATGATTCCTTCTCCTAGATAGCCTAATGGGGAAAATCGAAACAAATACGAATTCAGAACAGGAAAGTTTGACATATATATTTCCAGGATTTTATACAATTTTTCTTCATGACTGCTTATATCCTCTATTCTCATCAATTGGTCCATAAAGGTATAGGGCGGGACCATTTTATCATCTCCTTTTAGGGGAAAAGTCACGTAGATAATTGGGAATATTCAAATTATACAAAAAATTATAGGATTAAGATAGTCTTTAGAGGTTCGAAATATAAAAATTTCCCAAGGGAGAGGGTGAAAAGTATGGGGAAGAATAAGCCATTTATTGTAAGTGCCATTCTAATCATTACTTTAGTATTTATGGTTTTGATGACAGTTAGAATCGAAAATAAGGCGGTCGATGTATCAGGAGATGTGCCTGATACTGAAAGTGCTGAAAATGAAACCGATTCCAAACCTGAAGTGTTAGATCCAATTGCCCCAGCCTTTACTGGAGCAGATTTGACAGCGGTGCCAAATGAAAATTGGTTCGCAAATGGCGGGAGTGTATATAATCAACGTTACTCTACGCTAGACGAAATCAACACATCTAATGTGGCAAACTTAAAAGGAAAATGGGTAACCCATCTTGGTTCTGGTCTGGAATTTAAATACTCTGGTGAGTCCAGTCCGATTGTCTATAACGGTGTCATGTATGTTAATACAGGTGCCCATGAAGTTTCTGCACTGGATGTAAAAACGGGAGAGGTTCTTTGGACCTACAAGCCTGACCTTCCACCATTGGAAACGGTCTGCTGCGGCTGGACGAGTCGAGGTGTTGGGATTGGAGATGGACTTATTTATGTAGGATTATTAGATGCAAGATTAGTCGCACTCGATCAGAAAACGGGCGAGATCGTATGGGAGACAAGAGTTGAAGATTGGAAAAAAGGTTACACGATCACAAGTGCTCCGCTTTATTATAATGGCAAAGTATATACTGGTTTAGCAGGCGGTGAATATGGCATTCGCGGAAGGCTTACTGCCTTTGACGCGAAGACTGGAAAAGAGCTTTGGAGGTTTTATACAATTCCGGGACCTGGGGAAATCGGACATGATTCATGGCCAAGTGATAATGATTCATGGAAACGGGGCGGGGCGCCAGTATGGCAAACCCCAGCAGTCGACCCTGAACTGGGAACCCTTTATTTCTCAACAGGAAACGCAGCACCTGATTTAGATGGAAGTACAAGAAAAGGAGATAATTTATTCGCAGCCTCCATAGTAGCTATTGATGCGGAAACGGGCGCTTATAAATGGCACTTCCAAGAAGTCCATCATGATATTTGGGATCTGGACGCACCAAATCCGGTCGTTCTTTTTGATGTAACGATTGATGGAAAGGAAAGAAAGGCTCTTGGCCAGGCAGGGAAAACCGGTTGGGTTTATTTCTTAGACCGCACAAACGGGGAGCCGTTGATCGGTATTAATGAAACTCCTGTACCGCAGGATGAAAGACAAGCGACCTCTCCTACCCAGCCGATTCCTGTCGGGGATTCCTTTGTTCCTCAAATTGTAACCAAAGAGGATATAGAAAAGGATCTGCCTAAGTATGGAGGAACATATGGAAAGATATTCGACCCATTTTGGGATGAAGCTTTACTGTTAAAACCATCTGCATTTGGCGGGGCTAACTGGCCACCATCAGCCTATAACCAGGAGACTGAATTGTTTTATGTCCTCGGAACTGATATGTATATGAATTTCACTAGAAGTGAAGAGGAATATGAAGAAGGTGAAATGTACATTGGAAGTATTATAGCCCCTGTGAATGAAGCACCCGTTAGAGGGACGATCACAGCACTAGATGTTAAAACGAACAAAATCGTTTGGCAGCAGGTATGGGATGCTATGGCTTACAGTGGAGTCTTAACCACTAAAGGCGGATTAGTTTTTGTTGGGCATAATGATGGAAGGCTCATCGCTTTCGATGCTAAAACGGGTAAGCAAGTTTGGGAATTCCAAACAGATGCAGGAGTCAATGCACCTCCTGTCACCTATGAAGTGGACGGAGTACAATATATATCCGTTCTTGTTGCAGGTAACTCATTAGCAGGTTCAAAACATGGCGACTCCCTATGGACCTTTGCTCTTGACGGAGATATTGCATCAGGGGAAGTCGCAGCTGGAGGCGATACGAATACAGATGACGACAGCGGCAAAGAAGTGGCTGCTAATGCAGAAGAAGGCCTAAAGATATATGAAGGAAATTGTTTAGCCTGTCATGGCAAAGGAGGGGAAGACGGGCATAATGGTCCTAACCTTAAATTAAGTGATGTGACAAGTGATGCCCAAAAAGTCATTGACCGAGTGAAAAAGGGCGGAACGACCATGCCAGCTTTTGAAAACATATTGACCGAGGAGCAAATCAATAATGTTGCTGCTTATATTACTGAGGTAGTAGCTAAAGATGAATAACGAAACATTGTGAGGAGGATACCACAAACGGGGAAATATCGATATCGTTACCATATGATATTTTCTAAAAAGGACAGGGCAATTCGCTCTGTCCTTTTATTAGGACTAATCTAAAACGATTCAATCAAACAGCAATTTAAGCTATAATGTAAATTCAAGGGGGTGCTTACATATGGAGAATCATATAAGATTGTCTGGTACTTCTTCCACTCATGCAAAGCCTATTATTGGAAAGGCGATACTTTGCATGGGGCGAAACATTTAGATTATCGCTAACTAATACTTGGGCTTTGCACCTTATTTTTTCTCACTATCAAAATAAGGGAGCGGGCAAAATTGAAGTATATTAATGCAAATAAAGTTTTACCTGACAATTTAATCGTGGAAATCCAAAAGTATGTTCAGGGGGAAACCATTTATATTCCAAAGCAGGAAACGGAATATCGTCGGTGGGGAAGTTCAAGCGGAGGCAGACGTCTGCTTGACCGCCGCAATGCCGCAATTAGAGATTCCTTTATTAATGGCAGCAGTATCCGGCAGCTCGCTGAAGAGTATTACCTTTCACCTGAAACGATTAAGAAAATTATTTATTCACATAAAAAGTAGTTAACTGCACTGATGAAAATCAATCATCAGTGCTTTTTTATGTAAAAAACGTTTCTAAATCATTTTATCCACTTTAGTAGTGTGCTGCATTTATTAAAATAAGAGTAAAGGCATGCAGCAAAACGATTGGAGATAGAGATGATGACCGAAAAATTCATTAAAAATGAGCAGTTCAATTTTATAAAAAAACAAATTGATATAATTAAGGATAGCGTAAGAAAGAATGTACCAGCGCACATTTTGGCAGCGGTAATTGACTTAGCCAATGCTAAGATTTTGGACCTCTTTCCTAATGCAGAATCGGAACAACAAGAGATGCTGGATTTATCCAGACTTAAAACAGATCACGAATATGAGCAGTATATCCGGCGCCTTTCTTCCTTTTTGCTTCCTTTTCCAAAAATCACTGAACAGCAGCTCAAAAAGATGTTTCCGAAGCAAAAAAAATTAAAGCTGCCTGACTTAGCAAATATGGATTGCGGCCAGTTAACTTATTTAAGCTGGAACGACCTAAGATCGAATAAAAAGTTTATCGTTTATGAGCTTGATGGAAAACCGGTTGGCATTGAATGTGAATTTACAACGACTAGTAAGAAGAATATTTGTTCCTTCTGTAATTGTTATGGTGACGTAGTCTATTTCTCTACTGTAACAAAAGCGAAAAAAATGAAAAATCCGGATTATTACAAGGCCATTGGCAATCTTATTTGTGCCGACAGCAGCGAATGTAATAAAAAAATAACCAATGTCGACTATTTAACAGCTTTTTTAAAAGATTCGCTTGGAATATGAAATTCAAGTCATGTCCAGCTTCCTTTTTATCATGGAGTCTAAAACTGTTGACTTGTTTTACTAGTTGGGTAATAAACGAACAGCACTCCCGATTTGATCGAGGGGTGCTGTTTTGTCTTGCTTAATATTCTCCTTTAATTAAAAAAAACGAGCCCCGAATGGTTCCAGCCAGTTTAGACTTCCTCTTAGCAAACTTAAACTTTCCTTCTAACTCCTTAGGAACCTCCATCCCCTCAGAAAGCTTAAAACCAACCGCTCGCTTCTTAGGATCATCAACCGTATACATGACATTGATGCCAAGGCCATCCTCATAAAAGACGAAGGTCCATTGGATATTTTCCACTTGAAAACGCGACGTTTCTAAAGGTTTGGCCGCAAATACAAGATTGCGTTCCTTTTTTAAGATCTGATTCACATATTCAAGGGTCTCCTGACTTTCACTTGCTGGGACGACAGTAAATTCATGCTTATATTTGTTCATAAAGTAACGGGCTTCATTAGCGCGTAAACCAGCAAGCGCATCAACTACAGGTGAAGACTCTAAACCAATTGTGGATACATTTTTAAAATCAACGATATAGGACATTTCCATCCCGCCTTTTCTTTATTTCCTGCCAACTGGATTCCACATTTCACCGAAATCTAAGTATGAAGTATGGCTTTTTTTCGGATAATGACTTTATTATAAAAGCAGGAATTATAAAAAAAAAACAAAATATCGATATTATTTAAATATAGAACGTAATGTTAAGGATTCCGAGTCATTGGCGTCAGAAAGGAGACGGAAATGATAAAAAACGAATTAATGAGTATGTTAGAATCACGAAAAGAAGAAATGATCCAAATCCGCAGGCATTTACATGAAAATCCTGAAGTATCCTTCAAGGAAGAGAAAACAGCTCAGTACATTGCGGATTTTTATAAAGGTAAGGATGTTGTGATCCAGACGGATGTTGGAAATGGTCATGGCATTATCGTGACGATTAACGGCGGTAAGCCTGGAAGAACCATTGGTCTTCGGGCTGACTTTGATGCATTGCCAATTACAGAAGAAGCAGATGTACCATTTAAGTCGAAGAATGAAGGAGTCATGCATGCTTGTGCACATGATGGACATACGGCTTATATGTTGGTTTTAGCTGATTGCTTGATCAAATTAAAAGATTCCATACCAGGTACGATTAAAGTCATTCACCAGCATGCTGAAGAGGTTCCCCCTGGTGGAGCAAAAAGTATTGTCGACTCTGGCTTGCTTGACGACTTGGATGCGATTTATGGCATCCATTTGCTGCCGATGGGACCTGCGGGAACAGTTGGTTATCATGCTGGCTACTCTTTTAATGGACGGGCATACATGAATTTGAAAGTGCAAGGCAGGGGCGGACATGGTTCCTCTCCTCACCTGGCGAACGATGCTATTGTGGCCGCTGCGCATTTTGTTACAGCTGCGCAAACGATTATCAGCCGCAGATTAAGCCCATTCGAAATAGGCGTGATTACCATCGGATCTTTTGATGGGAAAGGCACATTCAATGTAATCAAGGACAGCGTAGAGCTTGAAGGCGATATTCGCTATATGGCAATCGAAACAAAGGAAAAGATTGAGAGAGAAGTTAAACGGATTGTTAGGGGAATTGAAGAGGAGTTTGACGTAAAATGTGAGCTTACCTATACTCCAGACTATCCGCCATTATACAACGACCCCGCGCTAACAGCTAAGGTAGCGGAGAGTTTGCGCAGCATGGATGACAAGGATATTAAAGAAGTGAAGGAATTTCCGGCAATGTCTCCATCAGAGGATTTTGCCTATTACGCAGAAAAAATCCCTGCCTGCTTCTTTTTCATTGCATGTACACCAAAGGGAGTAGAGAATCCATATTTCAACCATCATCCAAAATTCGATATCGATGAAGATGCCCTCCTGGTCGCCGCAAAAGCAGTTGGCCAGGTTGTATGCAGTTACTACGGAATAGACTGAAGCACGGGGACGTTTCTTGTGCTTCCATTAATTTTGGAAGCAAGGGAAACGTCCCCATGCTTCCAAGAGAGGGGATGAGGATAATCGGTATATTTGATAAATTCAGGAAAAGGAAAAAGAAAGATTATATAAAGGATATTATTGCTGCGCTGAATTGTGATTGCTCGATCATTGAGGAGAATAGTGTTGATGACGTGATGGCCAGGTATCATCAAGCTCTCATGGAAGGGGAAAAAGAAGGGTGTACACCATTGATCATCATCCCTTCTGAAATGTTGTTAGAGGCCTTCAATAAAGAGGATGATGAAGAATGCATCATCGATCATCGGGAATCAATCATAGCAAAAGCGAAGGAGATTGATGTAAGCGAGTTGTTAAAGAACAGGCTTGATGAGGTCATGCCTATTGAAGAGGATGAGGATTATGATATCACTGGCGAGTTTACAATAGAAGAACAGAAAAACGATTTTCTATCAATCGAAGAAAACGTCAATGAGAAAATCATTCTCGCAAAAATCCCAACGGATAAACCCTGGGAAGCAGCTGCCTGGGTTCCGATGGGCGGTTTTAACGAATGTCCGATGCCAGAAGAGCAAGTTGCCGTATTCAAATACTGGTACGAAAAATATGGGGCAGTTCCTGCTCTAGTAAGTTCGGATGTATGGGAACTATTCATTAAGAACCCCCCGAAAACCCAAAAGGAATCAGAACTACTCGCATGGGAACAATTTGGATTTTCTGGTGACATAGTATGGCAAGGAGCAGGAACAGTGAATGCACTAGCTGGTACACTTATTAATTCAACTGTTTGGTATTTTTGGTGGGATTAATAAAGGCAACGTAATCGGAGCGCCAAAGCTGTTGAATTCTAAGTCGACCAGCCTGCTTCTCTGCTTATTGGGTGTGGCAAGCCTGGGCAAACGGATTGGCAAGGATGCCTTAAAGCAAATCCTTCGTTACGCCTTCCATGAAATGAACCTAAATCGAATTGGGCTGGATGTAATTGAATACGATCAGGCTGGCATCCAATTATACAAAAAATGGGATTTATCGCAGAGGGAAGAAAGCGGTCTTCCGTTTACCGTGAAGGAAAATACTATGACATCATTTCCATGGGATTACTGAAGTCGGAATGGAACGGTTCGAATCATTAGTATAATTGGAGTTATGACAGATTTTTTATCTTATAAAACGATTAGATTTGATTAGGGAATAAGGTGATTAATATGGTAATAGAAGAACAGATAGGTAGATGGATAGATCGATACAATGGAAATGGTTATTTGAATGGATCAATATTAATTGCTTCTAAAGAAAATATAATTTTAAACCAAGGGTTTGGGATGGCAAATTGGGAACATAAGGTTCTAAATAAACCAACTACCAAATTCCGTATTGGTTCTCTTACTAAGGCCTTTACTGCCCTTGCCATTTTTCAATTGCATGAAAAGGGAAAATTGAATATAAATGATTGCATCGGTAAGTATCTTCCTAATGTTCCTCAGGGTGAAAAAATTACAATTTATCACTGTTTAACTAACACATCAGGAATTCCTAATTACACAAGTTTCCCTGATTTTTGGTCAAAAACAATGAGACTGCCTTCAACTTTAAATCAACTGATCGATTCATTTATAAACCTTGAATTGAATTTCGAACCCGGAAGCAGATTTGAGTATTCAAACTCAGGATATGCTTTGCTTACTGCTATAATTCAAAAAGTTTCAGGTCTTTCATTTGGAGAGTACATACAGGAAAAAATATGCCAGCCATTGGGAATGTATAATACTGGTTGTGATGACGGTATACAGATCGTTCCGAATCTGGCAACAGGCTATTCATTCTGGGAGAATCCGATTCACCCCGCATATACCGATTTATCATTTCCACTAGGTGCATATGGTTTATATTCCACAACCGAGGATTTATTCATTTGGGATCAGGCACTAAAATCAAACAAAATCCTTAATAAGGAACTAAAAGAGATCATGGTTACTCCAAATAAAGATTCATATGCTTGTGGCTGGATGATATCCGAGTTCCTAAATAGAAAGTGTGAACACCATTTTGGAGACATCAGCGGATTTTTTGGCGATTTTCTTAGATTTGTTGATGAACAAATAACGATCATCTTTTTAAGCAATATGGCAATAACGCCTGTTACCCACTTAACTCAAGAAATCGCTAAACTAATTTTTAAGGAAAAGGTATCAATTCCTCTCCCTCTTGAGAAAATAAGCATGACAAACATAGAAAGCATGACTGGAAGGTATGTAATTGAACATGATAACAATAAAGTATTTGAGATTTCTATAAAACAGGGTGAACTATATCTAACTGTAGCAAAAATGTACGGTGTTTTATATAAATTCAAACTTGTACCAGTCAGTCATAATTCCACTCAGTCAATATTTTTAACAGAAATGATTAATGAGCAAATCATATTCAACTATTCAGCTTCAGGGACAATGGAAGCTATCGAGTATAAAGATTTTCATGGGAAAAAGTATAAAGTTTATAAGGACTTATCTGGTGGTTTATCCAATTAAATTAAGGGGGAACGGACAGACAAAAAGACTGCAGGTAAACTCGGATTTATTTGAGTTTATCTGCAGTCTTTGCTGAACTAATATGTTTCTTTAGGAGTGAACTGTCCAACGCCTTTTAATTCATAGTCGAAAAATTGAAGGATCAGTTCATTTTCCGTTTCGATGCTGTAGTATTTATCAATCTCGGCTTTTCCCCCTTGCAGGATATTCGCAAGGATTGGAGAGAAAAGCGGCAGGTCGGTCAGGCCCAAATGCTTGGCGCCTTTAAAATGAACAGTGATAGCGTCTTTGAATTGTTCATTATCGAGTTTGTTCGCGACATAAGTGGAGTTGCTGTCGAGCTGATCCCAAACATCGTCAGAGTAAATATTGAGCAGCGGGGTCGGGAATGCCTCGCTTTTTGCCACGAAATCGTCCATTTCTTTCTTATAAATAAGATCACTAAAGAACGGAGCATCAATATTTACAACCGCAGAGATATCGTCACGCTCCCTGCCCAGCCAGACACTTGCAGCGCCGCCCATTGAGTGGCCGAATACGCCTATTTTGTCGGTATCGATATGCTGGTAAACGTTGTCAGTGTCACTTTTCGTTTTTGCAAGGATCGTATCAATGACAAAATTCATATCATCTGTCCGCAGCTTCATCCATTTTTGGATAAGTCCATACTCCTGTTCCCTCGTGTAAATGCCATCTTTATTGGCATTGCTGACTTCAAGATTATAATCTGAATTGATCATAGCTTTCTTTCCGTCCACTGAAGAGGTATAAAAGGAATGATAGGGATGATCGATTGATGCGACGATATAACCGTGGCTGGCCAGCTCGTTATAGGTAGAGGCATTGCTTGTTTTTATGCCTGAAGCTCCATGTGAGAACACCAATAGCGGATATGATCCATCCCCTTTTTCAGGATACCAGAATTCCACATTTACGAATCTGTTTTCGCCCGTGTCAGTGAATTCCTCGACACGATTTTTGTCAACGTACGTGTAGGTAGCGGTTGTGACTGAGTAATCGCCCGTCACTTTCGGTGATTCATACTGTGGAAAAATAAGTGCTGGTGCAGCTGTGAATACCAGGGCGAAAAGTATGAAAATCGATTTCCACAAAACAGAAGATGTTTTGTACTGTGGAGTTTTTTTACGGATGAGAGAAATCGTGCTCTTTAAAGCCAGGATAAAAAGAAGAGCGGCAAGCATAACCCAGCGGAAACTCCACTCAATCACCGGTGAAAAGATTAGAATGAAAAAGGCAAAAAAGATGACAATCCGTGACCAATTTTTCATTTTATAATGGTTTTTCTTTGTGATTAAACTGTAGGCTGCAAAAGAAATTTCAACAATCAACACAAACAATAAGATTAAAGTTCCCATAGCAGTTGCTCCTTTTCAATTTTCTATGAGCTCATCATATTAAACTGCTATAAGGAAGTATATAGAAATTAAGTAAGTTGCATCCACAGGCAAGTAAGTTGCAAAAAAAGCGGTAAGCACTCTGGCTTACCGCAAAATTATCTGTTCCAGGAGAGCTGCTCCAGAAAGTTTATTTAGATTGATTTGAGCTGTCTTTCCTTAATGCCATCAGCTTTTCATTGATTTTTTGGGCTTCTTTTTTATCATTGCGCCATGACAGCAGACGGACAAGGAAGTAAATTATAGCAATTTGCAAAGCGAGAATGATGATATCTGTGGCATTGCTCACAATCTCCAAAACGCTCGCCAGGAAGATCAATAAGACCTCGAGGGCGAAAAAATGAATGATGATCCTTAGTCGCATTTTTTTCTCGCTTAGATCATTGGGAGAATACAAAATCAATCCCGTCAATGCACTTATGAACGAAAAGGCCATAAGGATATAAATCGATTGCAGATCAAATGCCATATCGGGAATATAGATTTGCCGTAAGCTCGTTATGATAATGATGATTAAGGCAAAAATGATCAAGAAATCCTTCATGATTTTTTGCGCAAATTCAGTTAGCTTCATATATAGGCCTCCAGTTACAATCCGAGCATATTTTTCAGGACAGGCACATACTGCCTTGATATGATGGCACGTTCCCCGTTATCAAGCACCGCTTCGAATCTGCCGCTGATGGAAGGGGAAATAGAGGATATCTTCGCTATGTTCAAAATCGTTGATTTGGATGCCCGGAAGCAATTTTTCCCTTTGGTTAAATCCTCTAGCTCATAAAGCTTTTGTTTTACCTCAAACACACTGTCCTTGCAGTACCCGAAAACCTTCCCATCCACCGCCTCGAAATAATAGACGTCAGCAAGCCTAATCCGGTGCACTTCCTCATCCTGATACCCAATAATCAAATGTTGATCAGTCCTCAGCTTATTAATGATCTCATTAACCTCATCATCCACCTCATGACACCGGATCAGAATCTCCTCAGCCAAATCCTTATTAATCTCCTCAATCGAAATCTTCATCTCATCACCCACTGAAGCAAGGGGACGTACCCTGTGCTTCCAATCTCAACTTATCAATGCAAGGGGACGTACCCTGTGCCCAAGATTAAGTATATCTAAATACTTTAATTCGCCGACCTGTACAATAAAACCTCTTTCTTCTAAGGTAGAGATAAACGATGCGGAAGCAAGGGGACGTATCTTCTGCTTCCAGTGAAATTAAAGAATTTTTAAAGCAGGAGATTGTTGAATTCTAATTAGCAACCAGACAACTCACTTTTTTAAAATAATATTGTTTAAAACCCTGAGACACTGGTTAAAATTGGTGAAGGGAATGAAGTGCTGATACATTTCTTATGCCTCAGTCAACTTAATTGGACTAATGGAAGCAACGGGTACGTCCCCCTGCTTCTGTCCTGGTAACGCTTCTTACTTTTTTTATTTACAAAAATAGTCTATAATTATCAGATAATAGTAGATATTTTAATATATCAATCATTATAATAGATATTGAATGGTTTTTTATTTGTGACGGAAATGTTTTTGTGCCTAAGTAAGCGCCCCTTGCTTTCAAACATCTGAGCGGGAGTGCCTACTCCTTTTTTCAAATATAGGGGATAAGGAAGGTTTATAATGAACAGCATACAGAAAAAAACAGACGTTATCTTAATTGGTGCTGGAGTCATGAGCGCGACTTTGGGATCTTTACTTAAAGAATTAGCACCTGATTGGGAAATCAGAGTATTCGAGAAGCTTGCAAGCGCAGGCGAAGAGAGCTCCAACGAATGGAATAATGCCGGAACGGGACATGCGGCATTGTGCGAGCTTAACTATACACCTGAAAAAGCTGACGGCTCTATCGATATCAGCAAAGCCATAAAAGTAAATGAACAGTTTCAGCTTTCAAGACAGTTTTGGTCTTTTCTTGTAAATAAAAATCTGATTGAAAATCCTCATGAATTCATCAGGCCACTTCCACATATGAGCCTGGTTGAAGGGGAAAAGAATGTTACGTTTTTGAAAAATCGTTTTAAAGCGCTTTCAACTGTACCTCTGTTTAAGGGGATGGAATACACCGAGGATCCTGAGAAATTGAAGGAATGGATTCCGCTGATCATGGAAGGCCGTACCTCGAATGACCCGATTGCGGCTACCAAAATCGATTCTGGAACGGACGTAAACTTTGGTGCGTTAACACGCATGTTATTTGACCATTTGAAGCGTAAAGATGTTGAGATAAACTATAACCATAGTGTTAAGGATATTAAACGTACAAGCGATGGCCTGTGGGAATTAAAGGTCCATAATCAAAATACCGGCAATACTGAGTATCACAGTGCAAAATTTGTCTTTATCGGCGGCGGCGGCGGAAGCCTGCATCTGCTGCAAAAAACCGGTATTCCTGAGTCCAAGCATATCGGCGGATTCCCGGTAAGCGGACTATTCATGGTCTGCAAAAACCCTGAGGTGGTGGAACAGCACCATGCTAAGGTCTACGGAAAGGCAAAGGTAGGGGCTCCTCCGATGTCTGTTCCGCATCTTGATACACGATTCATTGATAATAAAAAAGCACTGTTGTTTGGGCCGTTCGCCGGCTTCACACCTAAGTTCTTAAAAACTGGTTCGAACTTGGATTTAATCAGTTCTGTGAAACCAAACAATGTCATTACAATGCTTGCTGCAGGTGTAAAAGAAATGGCATTGACGAAATACTTGATCGAGCAGCTTATGCTTTCGCATGAAAAACGCATGGAAGAATTGCGTGAGTTCATCCCGAGTGCAAAAAGCGAGGATTGGGAAATCGTCGTAGCAGGCCAGCGTGTTCAGGTAATCAAAGACACAGAAGCAGGCAAAGGAACGCTTCAATTCGGTACTGAAGTCGTCAGTGCCGCAGACGGCTCGGTAGCAGCATTACTTGGTGCGTCACCAGGTGCATCAACAGCCGTCCATGTCATGCTTGAAGTGCTGGAGAAGTGCTTCCCAGAAGAAATGTTCAAGTGGAAAGCGAAAATAGAAGAAATGGTTCCTTCTTATGGCGTTTCATTAGTGGACAACCCTGAGCTTTTCCATGAAATTCATGAATCGACTGCAAAGACGCTTGGGTTGAATGAAAAAGTCGTGGTTCATAATTAATATAAAGGATGGCCGCCAATCTTTGATGGGTGGCCATTTTTTGGAGCATTTATTTGTTTGACTTTTATGAAAACGAATTGTAGAGTAAAGTTGAATCGAATAGGAAGACCACTAGGGGAGCCATTACATGGCTGAGACGGGAAGAATCCTGGACCCTTTGAACCTGATCTAGTTCATACTAGCGTAGGAAAGTGGAGTCTGTGCCGGGTAAAAATAATTATTCTGCCGCTCCATTTTTGGAGCGGTTTTTTCGTTGAATCGCTCCATTTAACGTCTTCCCAAAATAACTGATAAAAGGGGAAATGTCCATGAGTTTTTCAGCAGATTTGAGAAGAGAAGCAGAGCCTATTTTTAAGGCGATATTTGAGCATCCATTTGTAAAAGGAATAGCCAATGATGAGCTGTTGCCGGAGCAATTAGTCCACTATATCAAGCAGGATTTTGAATATTTAAGCTCCTTTATTCGAATCTATGGAATTGCCATCTCCAAATGCGAGACTCGCGAAGATATGGAAATGTTCAATAAGCAAATTTCATTCATTTTACACAGCGAAGTACATCCTCATAATAACTTTTGTGAAATTGCTGGGGTTTCATACGATGAGCTGCAAGGTTTTGCATTAGCCCCGGCTGCCCATCAGTACATCCGCCATATGCTCAGCGTTGCCCATGAAGGAACACTGGGTGAAATTTTGGCTGTATTATTGCCTTGCCCCTGGACCTATTGGGAGATAGGGAAAAACCTATTGAATGAAATAAAGCCAGACAGCACCCATCCTTTTTATGAATGGATCAGCTTTTACGGCAGCCGGACAGATAGCATCACTGAAAAATTCTGTGCAAGGCTCGATGAACTTGCTGAGGAAGCCTCTGAAAGAGAAAAGGAAAGAATGAGAGAACACTTTTTGCTGAGCTGTCAGCTTGAATATATGTTTTGGGATATGGCCTATAAGCTGGAAGAGTGGCCTGTACAAATGGAATTAGTGAAAAAGTGACAAGGACAAACGTAAACATTAAGCTTCACTGAATGATTGATATCCGAAAGGCGGTCTCATTCGGACAGGAATAGAGGGAGCAGGACCAAAACTGTCCGAAAGGCGACCTTATTCGGACAGAAATAGAAGGACCAGCCCAAAAACTGTCCGAAAGGCGACCTCATTCGGACAGAAATGGAAGGAGCAGGACCAAAACTGTCCGAAAGGCGACCTTATTCGGACAGAAATGGAAGGAGCAGGACCAAAACTGTCCGAAAGGCGACCTTATTCGGACAGAAAGGGAAGGAGCAGCCCCAAAACTGTCCGAAAGGCGACCTCATTCGGACAGAAATGGAAGGAGCAGGACCAAAACTGTCCGAAAGGCGACCTCATTCGGACAGAAATGGAAGGACCAGCCCCAAAACTGTCCGAAAGGCGACGTCATTCGGACAGGAATAGAAGGAGCAGCCCCAAAACTGTCCGAAAGGCGACCTCATTCGGACAGAAATGGAAGGACCAGCCCCAAAACTGTCCGAAAGGCGACCTTATTCGGACAGAAATAGAAGGAGCAGCCCAAAAAACTGTCCGAAAGGCGACCTCATTCGGACAGGAATAGAAGGACCAGCCCCAAAACTGTCCGAAAGGCGACCTCATTGGGAAAGGAGAACGAGAAATAACAATCAGAACTAAAATAGATCTACTCTACTTATAGTGTGTATCCCGTGTAGTGCCAACTGTGATATAGTTTTTCTTTAAAATCCTGTTAATAGTCTTTTTATTCAATTCTACTTTGCACCATTCATAAATACTCTGAGTAGTGATTATCCTTTCAGGAAAAAGTCGTTTGAACTCCTCTACATTCCTTAAAATAGCAGGTTCAATCCTTTCATGGTATCCGCACCTGTTGCAAACGATATCATGATTCACAATAAAAGTGGCAAAAGACTTGCATGATTTACAATAAATACCCTTCTCCAGCTGTTCATAATTATATTTAGGTAATTTTACATAGGGGTTCTTAGAAATATGCAGAGAGATTAACTTCTTAGCGAGTTTCATGTGGTTGTCATTTAACTTGGATGGAGTGTTATTTAAACCTCTCAAAAACGCAGGTACCTGAGTTGGTAAAACGATAGGTTGATTCATAGGGGCTTGATATAAAGTGAATTCAGGATTAATAAAAATAATGGAGGCTTCAAATAAAAAATTCATTTTGAGGTTTTGCAGGAGTAGGCGAAAGAGGCCTGCACTTCTAGATAACTGAATAAGCGGATTTTTATACTCTCGGCCAGTAGTGACATTATAAAGTTTATCAGATTCTAAATAGCAGTTACCTTCATAATTTTTGATATCTATTAACTGGATGATTCCTTGTGAAATAATCAGTGTGTCAATTTGGAAATAGGAATTGTTTATTTCCAGAAGCAAATCATTGATGATATATCTGTCTTCCTCAATATTTATTGCCAGCTGATCAAATTTAACCTCACCTTCGAACCCTTTTTCGAGGTTTGATAAATGGTGCTTGTTCTTGTCATCTAAATTCATCCTAGAGTCTAAGTATCGCAGGATGACTAGCTCGTCTGATTCATATCGTTCTTTAAGTAACATACTCCACATCCTTTCTATAATCATATTCTAAGTGATTTGCCAAAAGTATTTTGTGAATGTTTTGTTAATTTTTTCAATAATAAAAGTCGCCCGATACCAATTAAGGTAACGAAGCGACTTTTTTTACATTAGTTTCGAATCAAGTAATCAAATGCACCCAATGCTGCAGTGGCACCTGATCCCATTGAAATGATGATTTGCTTGTAAGGGCTGTTTGTACAGTCACCTGCAGCGAATACTCCAGGCAGGTCTGTAGCTCCGTGATTGTTCACGACAATCTCGCCGAAGCGAGTGCGCTCTAATGTATCGCCTAACCAGTCTGTGTTTGGCACGAGACCGATCTGGACGAATACACCCTGCAATTCAACGTGATGTTCTTCACCTGTAGCACGATCAACATAAGTAATTCCGTTTACTTTATCAGTACCGGTAATTTCTTTTGTTTGAGCGTTCATCACAACAGTGACATTAGGCAGGCTGAAGAGACGGTCTTGTAGCACCTTATCAGCTTTCAGCTCAGGGTTGAATTCAATCACAGTAACGTGCTTTGTAATTCCTGCAAGGTCAATTGCAGCTTCGACACCTGAGTTTCCGCCGCCGATGACAGCAACGTCTTTTCCTTCAAATAATGGGCCATCACAGTGAGGGCAATAAGCTACACCTTTGTTTTTGAACTCGGCTTCGCCAGGGACGCCGACATTCCGCCAGCGGGCACCTGTTGAAATGATGACAGTTTTGCTCTTAAGTACTGCACCATTTTCAAGCTCGACCTCAACCAGGTCCTTCTTTTCCAGACGTTTTGCACGCTGAAGGTTCATGATATCAATTCCATAATCCTTTACATGCTCTTCAAGGCTTGCGACAAGCTTTGGACCTTCGGTATGCTTCACACTGATGAAGTTTTCAATACCAAGAGTATCCATAACTTGTCCGCCAAAGCGTTCAGCAACGATACCTGTACGGATTCCTTTACGTGCTGCATAGATGGCTGCACTTGCACCAGCAGGGCCGCCGCCGACAACAAGGACATCGTAAGGGTCACGGTCACTGAATTCAGATGCATCAGGGCCAGTACCCATCTTGGCAAGGATTTCTTCAAGGGACATGCGTCCGCTTCCGAAAGGCTCACCATTCAGGAACACCGTTGGCACTGCCATGATTTCCTTGCTTTCAACTTCCTCTTTGAAAGCCGCTCCATCAATCATTGTATGAGTAATGCCAGGGTTCTGAATGCTCATTAAGTTCAAAGCTTGTACAACATCAGGACAGTTGTGGCAGCTCAGGCTTACATAAGATTCAAAGCGATATTCGCCCTTGATATTCTTAATCTGATCAACCACTTTCTGGTCCACTTTAGGAGCCCTGCCGCTAACCTGCAGCAAAGCAAGGACTAAAGAAGTGAATTCGTGTCCGAGAGGAATCCCGGCAAAGGTTACGCCAGTGTCCTCGCCGATACGGTTTACACTAAAGCTTGGAGTTCTATCTAATTCTGCATGCTCAACTTTAATGCGAGTTGACATTGTCGCCAATTCGTCGACTAAAGCCAGCATGTCACGAGAAACATCATCGGATCCAGCGCTGACTTTAAGCAGCACATCGCCCTCCATCAGCTGGAGATATTGGGCTAATTGTGCTTTAATTTCTGCATCTAATAACATGGAGGTTACTCCTTAAATCTTTCCTACAAGATCAAGGCTTGGCTTAAGTGTTGCTTCGCCTTCTTTCCATTTTGCAGGGCAAACTTCGCCTGGGTTGTTGCGAACGTATTGTGCTGCTTTAAGCTTGCTGACAACCTGGCTAGCATCACGGCCGATTCCGCCTGCGTTGATTTCAACAGTCTGGATTACGCCGTCTGGATCGATGATGAAAGTTCCGCGGTCTGCAAGACCATCTTCTTCATTCAATACATCGAAGTTGCGAGAGATCTTCTGAGAAGGGTCGCCGATCATGATGTACTCGATTTTGCCGATTGCTTCAGAGTGGTCATGCCATGCTTTGTGAGTGAAGTGAGTATCTGTAGATACAGAGTATACTTCTGCTCCCATTTCTTTAAGTGTTGCATATTGGTTTTGCATGTCTTCAAGCTCAGTTGGACATACGAATGTGAAGTCTGCTGGGTAGAATACGACTACGCTCCACTTGCCTTTGAAGTTCTCTTCAGAAACAGTGATGAATTCTCCGTTGTGGAATGCGTTTGCTGTGAATGGTAATACTTGAGTACCGATTAATGCCATGATTAAGTTCCTCCTTAAATTTTGGTTTATTGTGAAATAGTTGGACTGAAGGAATTCAGTTAACTATTCAATAAACTAGAATAATTCTAATTCGATAACCATTATCATATAGAGCTCGTTCTCTTGTCAAGCGATAAGTACTCGCTTTATGGAACATCTTTTCCACTCATTTTTAGTTTAATGGAAATGAGAATTTTTTGCATACATAAAGAGTGTTAACAGTTTGCAGCTTTTTAATTCTATAGTAAAAAAAATCCCCAACATAGATTGTTTGAGTGTGATAGTTCAAAAAACACTGACTACACGTGCATATTTAGATTTTCCAAAAATAACTAGATTGACAGAATTAACAGGTTATTGTAGCCTATTTACTATAATTTAATATTTCACCTCACTTTTGCTTGTGAGGTAGAGGCGCGATATTTAACAGTCCTTAGCGGAGTTTGAGAAGCTTTGATGCTAGGGAGAAGGAAATGTCGCCGAAGTGGGTAATATTCTCAGTATTGCTTGCTGGGTCTGCAGTTAAGAGCTGCAGGACTGTCTCAATAGACTCCCCGGTTTATTGAGTTGTGCTATCTCATTATGGGAAAAGAGAGGAATTTAGGGCATCTATGAATAATGCGACCTGAGTTTATCTCAGGTCGCTTTTTGTTTGTAAAAAACGCTCTATAAAAACAAGGAGGAGAAAACGAACATGAGAACAAAGGCATCATTATTTTTAGTATTTTTGATTTCAGCAATGGTTTTACTTGCAGGATGCGGATCAGGCAACGATTCAAATTCAGGCTCATCCGATGATAATACATTTAAGGTAGGCCTTGAGGCTGGCTATGCACCATTTAACTGGACTCAGAAGGATGATTCAAACGGCGGTGTGAAAATAGCTGGCACTTCTGAATATGCTGGCGGCTATGATGTGGAAATCGCGAAGAAAATTGCTGATGGTTTAGGAAAAGAATTAGTAATCGTTAAAACGGAATGGGACGGACTGGTTCCAGCGTTGACTTCAGGCAAAATTGACGCAATTATCGCAGGGATGTCCCCAACTGCAGAGCGTAAAGAGACAATCGACTTTTCGGATAACTATTATAAATCAAATCTAGTAATGGTGGTTAAAAAAGGCGGGAAATATGAAGGAGCTGCTTCCATCCAGGATTTCAAGGGTGCAAAGATTACAGCTCAATTAAATACATTCCACTATTCAGTCATCGACCAAATTGAGGGTGTATCCAAAGAAACTGCAATGGATAACTTCCCGGCTATGAGGGTTGCACTTGAATCAGGAATCATTGATGGATATGTTTCGGAGCGTCCTGAGGCTGTAAGTGCTTCATCTGCAAACGAAAACTTAGCAATGGTTGAATTTGAAGATGGATTCAAAACATCTGAAGATGATACCGCCATCGCAGTTGGTCTTCAAAAAGGCAGCAAGCTGACAGATAAAATCAATGAAATTTTGAAAGGAATCTCTGAAGAAAAACGTACAGAAATAATGGACGCAGCTATCAAGAATCAGCCTGCAGCCAAATAACATTCTATAAAACCGGCTGTACTTATATACAGTCGGTTTTATGATGATAAAAGGAGAAGGAAAATGAGTTTAGAGTGGATCATTAAGATCGTTTCGGAAAACTGGCCAATGTTCCTTCGAGGAGCCGGGGTTACCCTGTATATTTCTCTGATCGGTACCATTTTGGGAGCGGTCATTGGTTTAATAGCAGGAGTTATCCGTACAATTCCAGTACCGGAAAAAGGATTCAAGAAATGGTTTCTTGCTATCATTAATTTTATTCTATCCGTTTATATTGAGTTCTTCCGCGGCACCCCGATGATTGTACAGGCAATGGTGATATATTATGGCTCTGCGTTAGCATTCGGTGTGGATATAGATGTGATGGCGGCGGCGCTTATTGTTGTATCGATCAATACAGGGGCCTACATGGCGGAAATTGTCCGCGGCGGCATTGTTTCTGTTGATAAAGGACAATTTGAAGCTGCCCAGGCAATTGGGATGAACCACTTCCAAACGATGATGAATGTTGTCCTTCCGCAAGTAGTCCGCAATATCCTGCCGGCAACTGGGAACCAGTTCGTTATCAATATTAAAGACACATCTGTTCTGAATGTTATATCAGTTTCAGAATTGTATTTCCTTACAAAATCAGTTGCAGGAAACAATTTTAGATATTTCGAATCCTTCTTTGTTGCATGCGTGATCTATTTTGTCATGACCTTCGCTGTAACAAGGATTCTGCTTTATTTTGAAAAAAGACTAGAAGGCCCGGACAACTACAAAATGGTCCTGGGCGAAGAAACACAACAGCCAGCGAGATAATTTTTACAAGAAGGAGGAGAGAGTATGGAAACAGTAATCGATATACAGCATCTGAACAAATCCTTTGGAACTCATGAAGTGTTAAAAGATATCAACTTCTCGGTCAATAAAGGGGAAGTCGTGACAATCATTGGCTCCTCAGGGTCTGGTAAATCAACTCTTCTTCGCTGCATCAACCTATTGGAAAAGCCAAGCGGCGGGCAGATTATTTATAACGGAGAGAACATCCTTGATGATAAGCATGATATCCCAACCTACCGCAGACATTTAGGGATGGTCTTCCAGCAATTCAACTTATTCAATAACCATAATGTCCTGAAGAATTGTACAGTAGGCCAGGTCAAAGTATTGGGCCGTTCAAAGGATGAAGCTGAAAAGGTAGCAATGAAATATCTAAAAGTTGTTGGGATGGATAAGTATATTAATGCCAAACCAAAGCAGCTATCCGGCGGGCAAAAGCAGCGTGTCGCCATAGCAAGAGCACTTTCCATGGAGCCAGACGTTCTCCTGTTTGATGAACCAACTTCTGCTCTTGATCCAGAAATGGTTGGCGAAGTCCTGAAGGTAATGAAGGAACTCGCTGAATCTGGCCTGACAATGCTGATCGTAACGCATGAGATGGAATTCGCAAGGGAAGTATCTGACCGTGTCGTATTTATGGACAAAGGGGTTATTGCAGAGGAAGGCAGCCCAGAGCAAATCTTCAATAATCCGCAACAGAACCGGACGAGAGAATTTCTTAAACGTACATTGAAGGCAGCTTATTGAAGTAATAAAATTATAAATATATGAAAAGGGTGCCCTTCAAGGTACCCTTTTTTACTTTATACAAAAGTATCCATATAAAAACTGCACCGATTAGGGGTGCAGTTTATAAATCATTTTAAATTAAAGAAGAATTTGATTCGCTTTGATATTTTCCCTCTGATTTATCGACCACAGCGGCACCTACCACATCTCCTATGACATTAGACGCGGTTCCAGCCATGCCAATAATCGCATCCACACCTGCAATCAGGGCAACGATTTCAAGCGGCAGGTCAAACATCGTTAAAACAGCTGAAAGGGTGACAAGGCCAGCAGCAGGAATTCCGGCAGTGCCAATGGAAAGCAAGGTTCCTACTAAGATGATGGTCAAGAAATCCATCAGGGAAAATTGTGCTCCTGTAACATTGGCCGCAAAAACAATGGAAGCCCCCATGCGCAGTGCGCCTCCATCAGAGTTGAAAACTGCACCCAACGGCAGACTGAAATTGACTATTCTCTCCGAAATACCAGCTTTTTTGGCACCTTCGATCGCTATAGGAAGTGTTGCGATACTGCTGGATGTGAAAAAAGCCGTTGTGTATGCTTCTTTAGTTTGGATAAAAAAGTTCCGGACCGGGATTCGGTACAATTTTAATATCCCGCTATAAACAAAGATCCATAGGAGGACAATCCCCAAATAAAACACGGCTGTAAATTTAAGCAAGGATATGAAAGTATCCCATCCCTGCGTTCCGAATGAAGTTGCCGCAATGGCAAAGATTCCAACCGGCGCATAAAGCAGGATGCCTTGAAGGATGCGGAAGAATAGCACATTCGCGGCGTCCATTAAGGATTGAAGCTGAACACCGTAGTTCCGGATTTTTTCCTCAGTCGAAAAGCGCATCCCTGAAATCGCAAACCCAATAATGATCGCCAAAAACATGATCCCCATTAGATTTCCTTCAGTAAAAGCTTTTAGTAGATTATCAGGGATAATACTTAGAATGACATCGGAGGCAGCAGGGGTTTCCGGTTTATTGACTTCTGCAGTCGGCAATGTGAGAGATTTGCCCGGGTTGATGAGTAAGGAAAGTCCAAGCCCGATCAAGACAGCTGCAGCTGTTGTAACTGCATAATAAACGACTAATTTTCCGCCCGTCCTGCCTAGCTGTGCTGGATTCATCTGATTCACTGCTAGTACAACGGTTAAAAATACAACAGGAGTCGCAATAAGATTCAGCAATTTAATCAGGATGTCACCAAGAGGCTTTAATACCGCTGCATCTGGGCCCAATACAATGCCTAATACTATTCCAAGGATAAAACCAGTCGTCATTTTTAAAATGAACGAAGAGGTTTTGTACATTTTCCATATTTTCACGTCTATAACCTTCTTTATTAATATTTTTCGGGAAATAATTCCTAATATTAAACTACACTTGATGCAGAGGAGAGACAATAGGGAATTTGCTTTCAGTGGGCTGTAGAAGAGTGATTATTTGATAAAAAGAAAAAAAGGATCCAAATCCAGATCCTTTTTTCTCATCTTGATATTCAATTAATTCAAAAACAGGTCTCTCCTATTTCAAAGCACTTACTGCATTGATCGCACCGAAGCCAGATTGCCCATCATAGCCTGGTTTGAACCAATCATCTGCAGAGCTTTGGATGATATGCTTTACCTGGGCAGGAGACAAAACATCTTTACCGTATTTAGCAATGATGACTCCAGCAAGACCAGCCGTTTTTGGTGCGGCCATTGATGTACCACCCATAAAAGCGTATCCACCTGGTACTGTAGAAAAACATAATTTTGTATTATCTCTTACACCTGTTTCTAAATAATCTTTACCTAAATCGCCACCTGGTGCAATGACATCGATTTTACCAACACCATAATTCGAATAGAAAGTTAGATTCTTTGCTTCCCCGCCAGCTGAAACACGAATCATTGTTTGGCTGCTTGGACTTCTATGTGTAGCACCTTTGTCGTCTCCAGAAAGCTTCCCAGGGCTTGAAAGATCGACTGCGTTGTTTCCTGCAGACCCAACTACGGTCACGCCATTTTTAATTGCATATTGGATTGCACGGTTGAATAAACGTACGTCTGCCACCACATCTTTTGTTGCATATTCTGGGTTTTGGAACCAATCATAACCGCCAAGTGACATGTTAACTACATCAACGTTATCATCAGCTGCAGTCATTAGAGCATTGGCAATATCAGATGTATAAGCTCCCCCAGTTGGTCCGAAGACACGGTAAGCAGCCACTTTAAGTTCTGGCCCAATACCTAGTACTCTGCCATTACCAGCAATGGATCCAGCAACGTGAGTTCCATGGCCATTTTCATCCATAGGACTTTCAATGCCAGGAACGAATGATTTCCCATAAGCATAATTAGCCATGATATCAGGGTGGGTAAAATCAATACCAGTATCTACAACGGCTACAACAATATCCTTACCATTAGTTGATTTTCCTGTTCCGCCTTCCATATTCCAAGATGCACCATTGTTAGTCACTTGTTTAATATCCCATTGATATGTGTTATATAAATCATTTTGAGCACCTGAACTAAAATCTGTATCTAAAGCTTCAACAGCCACTGGAGCTTCAGGATAAATCGTATTCTCTACTCCGACATCTAAAACAGCTGAGCTATTTTGAATTTCAGCCAGGAAATTCGGGTTATCAGAGTTTACTTTCACAGCACCTAATTTAGGCAGAGCCGTTGTGACTTTTCCACCGGATTTCTTCACAACGTCAACATAGTTTGATGGGAGATTACTATCAGACTTGAAAATAACTATGTAATTCTTGTCTATTTCCTGGGCATGTCCTACTCCCAAGCTTCCTACAAATGCAGCAGCACTTAATGCTACCGATAAGGCACCTGCGATAAATTTCTTCTTCATCTTCATCCCCCGTTTTAATAGAATTTTCCAACAACTCGATTATAGAATCAGTATTCTTTTATCACAACGGGGTTATTTTGTTTGATTCTGTCATTACTTGGATAATTGCTAGAGAAACTTTCGACAGGTTTATTCGCCAATCAAATATAAGAATTCTCCCGCCAGTAGAAACCCAAAATTCAACCAACAGTTGATAGGCAAATGAATTGGTCAGGTGCTAAGATTGGTGTAACAGGGCGCACTGGGAAATCTATGAGGGGGATGAAATATGCTTGATACAAGAAGGATAGGGGCTTATATTTCCAGGTTAAGAAAGGAACAGGATCTGACGCAGATGGAGCTGGCAGAACAGTTAAATGTAAGCCACCAGGCGGTTTCAAAATGGGAACGCGGCCAATCACTCCCTGATATAGGAACTCTTCCGCGGATAGCTGAGCTGTTCAATGTTTCCATCGATCAGATCATGAATGCGGGGGTTATTCGTGATAACTCGCATATTGGCAAAATAGTAGAAGAGGCAAGTGGCGAGGAGCCTGAAAACATTGCGGTTATGATCAATAAGGGAGAGGTCGAAGCGGCGGAGCTTACTGATGTAGCTCCCATTCTTAAAGCTAGCACACTCAATAAAGTCGCAGAGAGTTTGGATATGAGCAGCTTGAATAAGGAATTCATTCTCAGTCTAGCTCCATTTCTAGGTTCTGAAGCACTGGAAGGCATCGTTCGCCAGGCAATCGGTGAGGCTGTGAATTGGGGTTTTATCGCAGAGCTTGCGCCATTTATAGGTTCGAAGTTTTTGTATGAATTAGTGGAAAAACCGGTGGAGCAAGGGTCGATTGAGGCCAAGGAGCTGGTAATGCTGGCTCCGTTCCTTAATGTACAAAGCCTGGATCAATTGCTGCAGTCAATAGATCTTCTTGCTGACTGGGATTTGGTTGTCACTCTAGCACCATTTTTAAGCAAAGACACTCTCAACCGTTTAGTTGACCGGGAGTGTGAGGGGGAACTGGGGGCTGGCCGTCTTGTTCAACTGGCTCCATTCCTTGGAAAAGAGCAGCTTGATGCACTAGTTTTACAAGCGGAGGAGGAAAGTGTGGATTGGGAAATGGTCGTGAGACTTGCCCCATTTTTGAGCAGGGAAACTCTGGATCGCCTTGTGCAGCACGCAGCAGATGGAAAAATAGAACTTAAAAGAATAGTAAGCCTGGCTCCATTCTTAAGCAAAGACAGCATCCAGGCAATATTGGCCAGGGTGGATGTCAATGGCTTGGATACTGAGGTTTTAGCCGGTCTGGCTCCATTTGCAGGCAAGGAGACATTAAGCAAACTTGTAAGCACCCTCATAGTCAAATCTAATTAGAGCCTAAGAAGAGGGCGGCATTATTCATACAATTTAAAGAATGGTGGAGTGGCCATTTTCGATTTTGCCGCTCCTTTTTTTCGCTAACACTCCTGTGCCTCCAGGAATACAATGGAGAAAAAATCTCAAAGGGTGGTTGAGTATGCCCATTTCGTTTCCTGCAGGTGTGAAGACCGTCAAAATCAGCAGCGGTCCTAAAAAAACAGTATATTATCCTCATATATTTAATGTATCTAATCTTAGTTTGGAGCATTTCATTAATCGTACGATCGTTTCTCAAACGCAGCAGCTCATCAATCTGCAGGTTGGGGATATGCCCACGACGGTCGAAGAAATGCTTGGCCATTATGAAGTGAAGAACAATCAGCGCGAGGTCCTGAGCTTGTCCCTGAGTAATTATACGTATCATGAACATGCAGCCCATGGGATGACCTATATTAAGTCGCTCACGTTTGATTTGCAGAAAGGCAGGCTTTGTACGCTCAAGGATTTGTTCAAGCCTGGAAGTGACTATGTAACAAGGCTTTCTGCGATTATAGAAGCACAGATCGCAGAACGCGATATCGGGACGCTGGAAAAGTTTTCTGCCATCAAGCCTGACCAGGACTTCTATATAGCCGATAAAAGCCTCGTCGTCTATTTCCAGCTGTACGAAATAACTCCTTATGCCTTTGGATTTCCGATGTTTCCTATATCCGTTTATGAAATTCAGGATATTATCGATGAAAATGGACCCCTTGGCAGGATGGCTATGTCATAGCTTCTAAAATAGAAATACTTGATAAAAAAGCCTCATATCAGGGGCTTTTTATTATGCAAAGGATTCAGTCCATGCTATAGAAATAATAGTAGTATAATAGGAACGAGGTGTTTGTGACATGGAAGATATAACTTTAAGTTCAATGCTGGATGTAGTCGGTGAATTGTTTTCGGATGAAATCTCGATTGCAGTCTCGAATACAAAGGAGTACATATACTACCGTCCAAGCAAACGGATTGACTTGAAAATCGTTCCTGGTGACCCTGTTAAAGAGGGGACGATAGCATATAAAGCACTTGTTTCGAAGCAAAAGGTTTCGGAGTTCATTAACCGTGATGTGTTTGGCATTCCGTATCACGGGATGGCTGTGCCATTTTTACATAATGGCCTGCTTGAGGGATGTGTAACCGCTATTTATCCGGCCCTGACAGATGGAAAGTCGGTCGTTACATTGAAGACTCATGACGGCTGGATTCCTGTTCCTTTTTCAAAAGTGGTTTATATAGAAGCCAAGGATAAGAAAACCCATGTTTATACCGATGAGTTTTCCGGTACGCACAAGTACGCGCTTCAGGAATTCGAATTTTTGCTGCCGAAGGATTCGTTCATTAGATGCCATCGGTCATTTATCGTCAATGTGAACCATATTAAGACAATCTATCCGGATACTCATTCCACATTCCTGCTTTCATTGGATAACGGAGAGCATGTTCCTGTCAGCCAATCATACTCCAGTTACTTCCGGAAGCTGTTAGGCTTCTAAATTTACTGGTTCGGAAGGCGATTATGCTGTTTTATCAGAATTTTCCGTATTGTATACCTAAAATCTTATCTTAATAGTGTTAATGGGTAAAATGATTATAATCATTCAACCATTCATTAAGTGAGGGATTCGGTATGGAAAATCAATTAGAGCGAATCAGGGACAATCGATTGAAAAACAGAGTGGTCACTCCTGAAGAGGCTGCATCCTGGATTGAAAATGGAATGACATTGGGGTTAAGCGGATTTACACGTGCGGGTGATGTGAAAGCGGTTCCATTTGCTTTGGTAAACAGAGTGAAAGATGAAAAGTCATTTAAAGTGAATGTTTATACCGGTGCATCATTAGGGTCTGATGTTGATAAGTTATTTGCTGAAGCTGGCATTTTGGGAAAAAGATTGCCGTTCCAGGCGGATGCGACAATGCGCAGAGGCATTAATCAAGGGGACTTCCTGTTTGTGGATCAGCATCTATCCCATACAGCGGAAATGATTCGATCAGATGTGATGGAAGTAGATGTCGCTATTTTGGAAGCGGTTGCAATGACAGAAGACGGTATGGTGATTCCAACCACTTCAATCGGTAATTCAATGGCATTTGCCCTTAACGCTAAGTCGATCATAATCGAAATCAATATGGCTCAGTCTGAACTGCTTGAGGGACTTCATGATCTGTATGAACCGGGGAAACAAGGTGATAGACAGCCAATACCATTGGCAAAGCCTGATGACAGGATTGGGACCACTGGTATTCCGGTTGATATTGAAAAGGTAAAGGGTATTGTTTTTACTGACCAGCTGGATTCCCCTTCGACAATCGTCCCGCCGGATGAGGAAACTGTCATCATGGCCCAGCATTTGATTGATTTCCTTCGAAAAGAAGTACAATCTGGCCGCTTAACGGAAAGCCTGGCTCCATTGCAATCTGGGATAGGTTCAGTTGCGAATGCTGTGCTGCACGGTATGCTGGATTCCGAGTTTCAGGACTTGGAGGTATATTCGGAGGTCCTTCAGGATGCAGTATTTGATTTAATCGATGCAGGTAAAGTGCAATTTGCTTCCTGCTGCTCGATCACGCTTTCTGAAGAAAAAATGAAGAAGGTATTTAATAACTTTGATCAATACCGCAGCAAATTGCTGATGCGCCCGCAGGAGATTTCCAATCATCCGGAAATTATCCGCCGTCTTGGCTTGATTTCAATTAATACTGCATTAGAGCTGGACATCTACGGAAATGTGAATTCCACCCATGTTCTCGGAACGAAGATGATGAATGGCATTGGCGGTTCAGGGGACTTTGCCCGGAACGCACGGCTTGCGATCTTTGTTACTAAATCGATTGCAAAGGGCGGGAATATTTCCAGCATCGTCCCTTTCGTCTCGCATGTTGACCATACAGAGCACGATGTGGATGTCGTCGTCACTGAACAGGGGTACGCTGATTTAAGAGGATTGGCTCCAAGGGAAAGAGTGGAATTGATTATTGAAAATTGTGCACACCCAATGTACCGCAATCAGCTTCGTGCATACTATCAGGAAGCCCTGGCAAGGGGCGGACAAACTCCGCATGTATTGGAAAAAGCATTTTCATGGCATACGAATTTCGCAGCTAAAGGAACGATGCTTGAAGAGGCAGCAGAGCCAGTTTCAGCCGGGTGATACAAGATTGTTCGATTTATCCGCGCTATTAAATGAATCCAGGCCTTTCGGTAAAAAAAGCCATTTCTGATTTGGTTGTAAAATCAACATAAAAAGACGAAGTCCATAGAGGTTAAGGTCAATTTTAATTAACGACCTGACAGCCCCTTTACTGACTTCGTCTTTATTATTGTTAGCCAGTCGCAATTGGACAGCTAAGATCAAGCAGGAATCAGCCTTTAATGCGTATTTTTGGGGAGGACCATTATATTCTGCAGGAGCAAAGCGGAGAGAAGGCTAAGACCGCCATTCGGACAGTTTTGGAGGAGTTTCTTCGATTTCTGTCGAATGAAAAGGCGATTCGGACAATTTTTAGATAGTTTCTTCGCTTTCTGTCCAAATGAGACCGTGATTCAGACAGTTTTGGGATAGTTTGTTCAAAATCTGTCCGAAAGAGACCGCCATTCGGACAGTTTTGAACCAGAATCCTCCATTTCTGTCCAAAAGAGACCGCCATTCGGACAGTTTTGAACTAGATTCCTCTAATTCTGTCCGAAAGAGACCGCGATTCGGACAGTTTTGAACCAGAATCCTCTAATTCTGTCCGAAAGAGAGCGTGATTCGGACAGTTTTGAACCAGAATCCTCTAATTCTGTCCGAAAGAGACCGCCATTCGGACAGTTTTGGGTAAGATTCCTACATTTCTGTCCGAAAGAGACCGCCATTCGGACAGTTTTGAACCAGAATCCTCTAATTCTGTCCGAAAGAGACCGTGATTCGGACAGTTTTGAACTAGATTCCTCTAATTCTGTCCAAAAGAGACCACCGTTCGGACAGTTTTGAACCAGAATCCTCTAATTCTGTCCAAAAGAGACCACCATTCGGACAGTTTTGCATCAGTTTCTTTATTTCTGTCCAATAAATACGACGATTTGTCATCTTTTGTAGGTTCTGCTTCAAATTTTCCTGTCAACAACCTGCGGAGGCTGCTCCAGCCATTTTTCCGTGATGGTGAGGATCAAGCCTTTCCCGTAAAATTTCTTCATATCGTCCGATATATCGGTGAATTTTGAAACAATATCGGTTCGCAGGCTGGAGGTAAGAGCTTGATTGATCATGATAAAGCAGAACATCCCGAGACATGTATTGACGAAAAACATCATCAGTTTATCGGAAAATGGAGAATCCTTTACCTCATATATATTGAAGTCGCCAGATGCTGAAATTGGGATGTTTTCCCTGTCAAATACCTGTTGCAGGGAACTGGTGACTTTTTCAAGCGCCTTATTTCCTTTTCCGAAATGCTCGATAAGGCCTTTCGTTTTTGCCAGCTTTCCGAAGGTAACAAGGATCATCTTTGAAAATTGTGCTCTATGGATGATCCGCGTTAAGTTTGCCACCTCTGCCGCGTTCAATGGTCTTGAGCCGCCAAACAGCCCATTTAAATAGTTGATATGCCCAACCATATCGATCGTGTGGTCCATCGATACTTGAGGAGGCTTCAGGTATACCCCTTTTGCCAGCATCACTTCTGTCATCTCACTTTGAATCTGGAGGATATCCTCAATGCACTTTTGAAAAAGGTTCCGGATATCCGTTCTGGTAGAATCGGAAAATGCGCTAGGATAGGTAATCATCGAAAGCATTGTTATATCATGGACTATATATAAAATGAATGTATCTGAAAAAACCTTTCCCGCATTGACATTTACGTCTTCAGGTGTAAAGCCTAGCGGGCAGGTGAGGTTTTCCTTCTGGAAAATTTCCTTAAGGTCCTGTGTGTTTTTTTGGGCGAACTTTAATAGTTTTTCTACGACTTTTTTGACTTCAGGGTCTTCAGCCGTCTCAAAAAAGTATTCATAAAATCGCAATTCCATTGTAATCTTCATATAACCTGCCCATATGTTGGATATTTCCGTGGCCGTCAATTCAATATTGGGCTTGTTTAGCATTTCAGACATTCCACACACTCCTTTCCCATTATTGTTACTTTTAGCGCGAATTTTATTACGGCTAAGTGAGATAATATCCACAAATTACAGGGGTCTATTAAGCAATACATAGAACGAACGTGGTTGGAAAAACTTTATTAAAGGCACTTAAGCGTAAATTGCGGTTCGTCTTATGTAATCATGTTTATTGATTTAGGATTTGGGAACCTATTTGAGGAGAATTCAAACTCGAAATGTATGTGTAAGAAATCATAACTAGCAACTAGTACGAGCCATAATAAATGGAGGTTTTCTAAATGAAAAAGTTATTGTTAATGTTTTTGCTGGCCTTTTCCATGTTCTCTGTAACAGGCTGCGGAAATGATGAACAGCCTGAAGAGGGAGAACAGCTGGAGGACGTTGAGGAAGAGGATGAAATTGGTGACGGCGAGGTAGATGACGAGTAAAGATTTACATTATGTTTTGGAAGGAGTGCCCATTAGGCACTCCTTTCTAAAGTAGCCTCCATAAACTGTTTTAACAGAAAGCTGTAAAAGGTTTTAAAAAGACTCAAAGAATTAAATTATTTGATCAAAAAGGATTGGTGGTAAAGCATCAATCCCTTTTTGCATTGCTTTTTTACAGCAAGAATAACTTCCATAATTACCCTGGTGCTAAGGGTAAAAACCCACCCGAAATCCTTCCTCCTGAATAAAATATCACAAGGCTTTTTTAGGCCGGAAGAATCAGATAATACCTTTTTTGAAGAAAGGAGAATTTAGTTGGAAGTTGGACCAATTAGTGCTTTAAACGGATTCCCTGTATGGTACAAGGATGGAAATGGCCTGCGTCTTCAATTGAATGTGGATCCCAATGACCCATTTTCAGGAATTGCGCCTGCTGACCTCCCTAACCCGGGACAACCAGTTTCCTTTCCTGACAATTTCCCAAGCGAAGCTTTTTACTTTGCTGCGGAAGCGGAGATGGAGACAGGGACAGGAGAGAGGGCGAGGCTTGTTTTAGCAATGGAAGCTGCGTTTGCGAATGAAGTCCCGGTAGATGGCGATCAGTTAGTATTTGGCCGTGTCCGTGTACGAGTGGAGGGTCTTCAGCCTAATGCGGCTTATACAGTCACACATCCCTATGGCGCAGATACCTTTATTGCTGAACCAGATGGAGATGGTTTTGGAGAAATTAACTTCACCGAGGATATTGGAATATGTCCTCTGGACTTTGAAGAGGCATTCAATAGCCGTATTCATCCCTTCCTCCAATGGGACCCGAACGTTCCCCCAGCTGCTCCTGAGGGATATATTGGGGACCCGAATGTGCTGCACCCATTAACAGGAAGTCAGTTCATTGACCGGTTTGGCGAGCCGCAGAACATCTTCAGGATCGAGGGGCCCGGTATTGGAATCGGATCACCTGACCGTTCCACCTCACCTGGTCTGAATCCGGACAATACGATTGAAACGAGGAATTTTTCATTACTAGGTAAAATATCCACTATTTCTGGAGTGGATGTAACAAGGACAACGTATACGCTAACGGATAGCACAGGCGGATTCATTGATGTATTTGCCAAGTCAGATGTCACGCTGCAACAAATTGAAGTGACTGGAACAGGAATAGTTCCTACTATGCTTCAAGGTAACAATGGACTATATTTTGCCCGTGTCGCATATACAGGCACGATCCCTCCTGCCGCTGTCACCGTCACAAATGTAGGGGATAATGATCCGGCAAGCGTAAAAACGGCTGTTCCAGTTGATATGATCACTGCTTCTGCGATTTATGATAACGATACACAAACGCTGAAAGTAGAGGCGCTTTCGAGCGATACGATTACTCCGCCCGAACTAAGTGTGAAGGACTTTGGGCTGGGAGATTATGTGATTCCTGCTGAAGGTACTCTTGCCCTGAGTTTGTTGAATGTGCCAGCTTATATTACTGTTCAATCAACAGCTGGCGGCGAAACAACGGTACCTGTTGCGGTCATTGGCGGTCCTGTTAATCCTCCTGGAGTTGTTGCAAACGCTGGCCCGGATCAGACTGTCATTATTGGTTCAGAGGTACAACTGGATGCCAGCAATTCAACGGGCCCGATCACTGCTTATAACTGGGGCCAGACAGCCGGCACTCCTGTCACGCTGCTAAATGCAGACTCTGTCACTCCTTCCTTTACTGCTCCAGAAACTACCGGGATTCTAACCTTTGAATTGACTGTCCAGGGGGAAGGCGGGTCATCATCTGACACTGTCATCGTAGAGGTAGTAGATTCAACACCTGCACCGGCAGCTGACGCCGGTCCTGATCAGACTGTACAGCAGGGTACAACTGTGACATTAGCCGGAAGCGCAGCCGGAGAGGCAACAAGCTTTAGCTGGGTGCAGATTTCTGGTCCTGCAGTCACAATTACCAATGCTAATACTCCAAACGCCACATTTACCGCACCAAAGGAAACAGCCACTCTCACATTTGAACTCACAGTCAGCGGCCCAGGTGGAAGCTCCACCGATGTTACCCAAATCACAACACTCCCCGACAGCTTGACGATTACCCGTGCTGAATTCAGGACTCGCGATTCAGAATGGCGTATTTCAGGAACCTCGGATGTACGAGGACCTGGGGTAAAAATCACTATTTTTAATGGGGATGATTTGGGCGGAACCGTGCTTGCCCAAGTAGGGGTGGACCCGCTTGGTGTTTGGCTGTACCGTGTGGAACCGTCCGAAACAGTTCCAGATGCAACCCGCTCAATCTCCGTCCAGTCAAGCTCTGGAGGATCACTAATTAATATCCCCGTGACTATCCGTCAATAGCAAGCAGGAAAAATGAGAGGTGAACTGACCATGGATTTATGTCCAAAATGCAATAAATGGTACTGCCGTTGTGAGAAAGGGGGATGGCCGCAGGAGCCGTGCTGTGAGCAGGGGCCGCCGGGACCAAAGGGAGACCCCGGCCGGCCGGGTCCTAAAGGGGATCGAGGCCCGCAAGGCATTCCTGGCCCTAAGGGAGATCCAGGACCAGAAGGAAAGAGGGGGGAACGCGGTAAGCAAGGCCCGCCAGGACCAAATGGAGACCCCGGTCCTCAGGGTATTCAAGGGCTAAAAGGAGACCCAGGCGAACAGGGCCCGCCAGGACCAAAGGGAGACCCAGGTAAGCAGGGCCCACCAGGTCTAAAAGGAGACCCAGGTAAGCAGGGCCCGCCAGGACCAAAAGGAGATCGAGGTGAACAAGGCTTGCCTGGTCCGAAGGGAGATCCTGGTCTGCAAGGTCCTCCTGGGGAGCGTGGCCCCGCTGGTCCGCCTGGAACTCTTGGCTCAAGCTTTGGTTTTGCCTATTCACCAACAGCCAGTACCAGAAGCGGCAATGTGAGGTTTACAATTGCCGGTCCGCTGCAGGACTTTGAGTTAACCGAAGACGGGTTAAAAGCTTTAACCTCCGGTGTTTTCCAAATTTCCTATAAAGTCGATGTGAAGGAAGAGTCGGAAACAAGCGGCACTGCAAGATTCCATCTGGTAGTCAACGATTCTATTAATATTGTTTCATCTATGACTGAATCAAGCGGGGAGGCTAATTTACAATCCACACAGCTGTTTTCCTTGCAGGAGGAAGATGTTGTGAAGCTGATGGCTGTAATACCACAGGGATTAAGCTACACTCTGCCTGTATTGCAAGTCATTAAACTAGGCTAATCAATTTAAGCTTCAAACTCTTATTGATAACAGCTGAATGTGCCCAGCTGAAACTCAGAGCAAAGATTCACTGTCTTTGCTCTCTTTTCTTGTTTTCTGCCTAAATTATATATGCATTTATTTTACATAAATATTGACATCTGACCGGTCAGTCAGTTACATTAAACTAGGCTAGAAAAGTCATTCAGAGGCAGGTGTCATCGTGAAAGGTTTAGTAAATTTTGTGTTAGGAAATAAACTTGCAGTTTGGCTGCTGACGATTATCATAACGGTGTCCGGGATTTACTCGGGTACAAGAATGAACATGGAGACGATCCCGAATATTTCAATTCCATACCTCATGGTCATGGATGTATATCCTGGAGCGACCCCTGAAAAAGTGATGGAGGATGTATCCATCCCGATCGAAAAAGCAGTGGAAGGACTGGAAGATGTCAAATACGTCTATTCCAATTCGTATTCCAACATGTCCAGCATCCAGGTGGAATATGAATATGGAATCGATATGGATGAAGCGAAACGAGCGCTTCAATCAGCATTGGATGCAGTAGAACTGCCTGAAGGTGCCCAGGAGCCGTCTATTACAGCGATCAGCATGAATATGATGCCTGTAGCGGCGCTTAGTGTCAGCAGTACCAAGGAGGATATTGTTGAGCTTACCTCTACTGTAGAGGATATTTTGGTGCCAAAGATTGAAAAAATCGATGGGGTTGCTTCTGTAACGATCACAGGGCAGCACATTGAAGAGGTTGATCTTACTTATGATGAAGCAAAAATGGCTCAGTATGGACTCACTGAAGATAAAGTAAAAGAAATGATTCAAGCCAGCAATATGGCTGTATCCCTGGGACTCTACGAGTTTAAGGAAGGGGAGCAGGCTGTTGCGGTGGACGGCAAGTTCATGACAGAAAAAGAACTGAAGAATATGCTGATTCCTGTTACGCCTTCTGCCAGCAATCCTTCACCATTCGTGAAGCTAAGTGATATTGCTGACGTAGAATTGGTAGGTAAGGTACAGTCTGTATCCCGTACGAACGGAAAGGATGCTATCGCGATCCAAGTCGTCAAGGAACAGCAGGCAAATACCGTTGATGTCGTGAATGAGGTCAAGGATTTGGTCAAGGAAGAAAAAGCAAAGATTGACGGGCTCGTCATCGATGTGTCTCTTGACCAGGGCAAGCCTATTCAAGAGTCTGTTTCAACCATGATTGAAAAAGCAGTATTTGGCGGATTGATCGCTGTTTTGATCATCCTTTTATTCCTGAGAGACTTCAAATCTACTATTATCTCGATCGTTTCGATTCCAGTTTCAATCTTCATGGCTTTGCTGCTGCTGAACTGGATGGAAATTACTCTTAATATCATGACGCTCGGTGCCATTACAGTTGCCATCGGCCGCGTCATTGATGACTCGATTGTCGTCGTCGAAAATATATACCGGCGTCTGCACTTAAAAGAAGAGAAGCTGACAGGACGGGCGCTTGTAAGAGAAGCGACGATTGAAATGTTCAAGCCAATCCTGTCATCAACATTGGTAACAGTCGCTGTTTTTGCACCATTGATTTTCGTTGGCGGGATGGTAGGAGAGCTCTTCGCACCGTTTGCGTTAACCATGACTTTTGCCCTCGGTGCGTCATTGCTTGTTGCAATCACCATCGTACCGGCATTGTCCCACTTCTTATTCAAGAAGAAGCTTTATAGCGATAAGACAGAAAGCAGCCATAAAGAGGCTGGAAAGCTTGCTATTTGGTATAAGGGAGTATTGAATAAATCGCTTAACCATAAAATCATCACTTCGGTCATTGCTGTCGTTTTATTGGCTGGCAGCCTGGCGCTGACTCCAATCATTGGCTTCAGCTTCATGGGAAGTGAAGAAGATAAAGTTATGTACTTAACGTATACGCCAGGTGCTGGCGAACTTAAGGAAGAAACTTTGGCGAATGTTGAAAAAGTAGAAGAAAAAATGCTCAAGCGCGATGACATTGATATTGTCCAAATATCGGTGACGGAAGAAGGAGACCAAATGGCGGCTATGATGGGAGGAGGAGCAGGCGGTGCTTTAATGTACCTGATTTTTGATCCCGAGATGGAAAACTTCCCAGAAGTACGCGGAGAAATTGAAGAATATGTGTTCAATATCGGCCAAAGCGGTGAGTGGAAGAGCCAGAATTTTGGCGGAATGTCGATGCCTGAAAATGAAATCAGCTACACATTCTACAGTGAAGATTTAAGTAAATTGAACAAAGCTGTAAAAATGGTAGAAGAAGAAATGAACGACATTGACGGTTTGAAGGATGTAACTTCAAGCGCTGAGGAAGCTTATGTCGAGTATACCTTTAAGGTAGAACAGGATGAGCTGCTTCAATATGGATTAACCGCAGGCCAGATTGTCATGATGCTGAACCCGTTAAAAGCGGAGAATGTCTTGACTACAATCGAAAAAGATGGCCAATCACTGGATGTCATCGTCCAGCAGGAACAGGCAAAACAGCCGGAATCCATTGATGATCTCCTTGATACACAAGTGCCGACAGCTCTTGGCAATACAATGCCGCTATCAGAGCTGGTAACAGTCGAAAAAGGTACGACAATGAATACCCTTGCCCGCAGCAAAGGTGAATACTATGCGTCAGTGTCAGGAACTGTCACTGATAAAGATATCTCCAAGGCTTCAGCCGATGTCGATAAAGCCATCAACAAGATTGATCTGCCCAAAGGTGTTACCGTTGGGGTTGCCGGGGTCCAGGCCGATATGACTGAGACATTCACCCAGCTTGGAGCAGCCATGCTGGCAGCAATTGCAATTGTGTACTTTATCCTTGTAGTTACATTCCGGGAGGGCGTTGCTCCATTTGCAATCCTGTTCTCATTGCCATTTGCCGTGATCGGATCATTTGCAGGATTGCTCATTGCTGATGAAACCATCTCCGTATCGGTTATGATGGGTCTGTTGATGCTGATTGGTATCGTTGTTACAAATGCAATCGTCCTGGTAGACCGCATAATCCATATGGAGCGTGAAGGCATGACAATGCGTGAAGCTGTACTGGAGGCTGGCGCGACCCGTCTTCGCCCAATCCTGATGACTGCGATAGCAACCGTTGGGGCGCTCATGCCGTTAGCATTTGGTGCAGGAGGCGGCGGCCTGATTTCCAAGGGCCTTGCCATCACTGTAATCGGAGGACTGACAAGTTCCACATTGCTCACCCTGATTATGGTACCAATCGTATACGAGGTTCTTTCTAAAATCTTCAAAAAGAACCGCAGGGAAATAGAAGAAAATTAATCAGAAAATCCCCTGTGAATGACTAGTCATCCACAGGGGATTATAATTGTGAAAAATTAGCCTGGCTTCGTGCCTGGCTTATTTTTCTTTTTGGCTTGGTTAAAGCTGAATGTTGATTTTTAAACCCTGTTGCTCTTCGTTTCAGGCGCGTAGACTCTTTCGGGATGAAGCGGGACAGGTGAGACCCAGGTAGAAATGGCCCGAAAAGCATGGCCATTTTACCCCGCAGGAGCAAAGCGACGAGGAGGCTCACCGCACGCCCCAAGAAAAATTTGC
>NZ_JBYNSB010000016.1:0-5104 GCF_057785455.1 Mesobacillus sp. | reverse complement strand
TTCGGAGTTAAGCAGTCGCCTCCGCGTTTCTTATTGTCTAGTTTTGCCTCCTAGAAACTCCGAAGCTTCAACTTCGCCCGCAGAAGCAAAAAGCGCTTCTTTGTCGAAGTCTCCAGTTTCTGTGTTTCTGGGCAGTCGGCTATACTTTTCTGTTTCGGTCCTGCCAATGAAGTCAAAGAACGACTTCACTGTCAGGCCCTTCGACGGACACGATGTTCTAGTGCCGACGTTGCCACAGGACGTGGCGGTTTTAGTCGGCCAGCGCTTTTCGGGGCTGAACGAAGCGCTTGCGCTTTTTGTTCTTATGTTTGGAAGTGAATTCAGGCTGTTAGGGATATAAACCTCAATGGATTTTATGCGATGCTGGCTCCAGTTTTTTATCTGGTAAAAAGCGAAACAGCGATAACCCCTCGATATTTTTATGTTATAATAACCAATGCTATTAACGAAACTTATAGAATTTTAAACTGCAAATAGAAGGCTGTAACAGCCATATTGATAAAAATTAAAAGCTTTTCAGATGGGAGAGAAAAACCATGGGTGATCTTTCTTCGGGGAAAAAAGAAAGGTTTCAGCTCCTGCTGCAGCAGCTGCAGCTGACAGAAGATGCGGTTGTCACTCATTTTCGCAATGCTGAAATCGATAGAGTTGTTATTGAAAAACAGGCAAGGAAATGGCATTTTTATTTTCAGTTTGAAAGAATCATCCCTTGTCAGCTATTCAGCACCTTCACGAGCAAGCTGGAGCAAACCTTTTCACATATTGCAAAAATTTCCTATACAGTAAAAGTCATTGAGCAGTCAATAAATGATCAGGCAATCCTGGATTATTGGCAAACCTGTATCAAAGAAATTGACGGCATAGCACCACCTCTATTAAAGCTGTTAAATGAACAGGTTCCTAAAATCCATGGCACCAAGCTTATCTTAAGCGTACGGAACGAAACAGAAGGCCTGGCTTTAAAAAGGAAATACGCAAGCATTATCACCGATATTTTCCAGAGCTTTGGATTTCCGCTGCTTACAATCGATACGGAAGTAAGCGACAACAGCACCTCCGAGGAATACGAAAAGTTCATGAAGGCAAAAGAGAAGGAAGACCAGGAACGCGGCCTGATGGCAATGATTGAAATGCAGAAGAAGGAGGCTGAAAAAGCCCAGGGTGATGCTGCGCCACATGATGGTCCGGTTACAATCGGACTTACAATCAAGGATGATGCCGATTTCCGCAAACTAGAGGATATCGTAGATGAAGAACGCCGTGTAGCAATTGAAGGTTATGTATTCTTTGCAGAAACAAAAGAGCTTCGCAGCGGAAGAACGCTGTTAACCTTCAAGATTACAGACTATACAAGCTCCATCATGGTAAAAATGTTCTCCCGTGACAAAGAGGATGCAGCAATTTACCAGCGGGTCACGAAAGGAATGTGGCTAAAGGTACGCGGCAGCATTCAGAATGATACATTCGTGCGGGATTTGGTCATGATTGGGAACGATATTAATGAAATTAAGCCTAAGGGCAGGATCGACAGCGCTCCTGAAGGTGAAAAACGGGTAGAACTGCACCTCCATTCCCCGATGAGCCAGATGGATGCTGTGACTCCAGTGAGTGCGCTTGTTGCCCAGGCTGCTAAATGGGGGCATAAGGCGGTTGCAATTACAGATCATGCTGTTGTTCAATCTTTCCCTGAGGCATATGGAGCCGGGAAGAAGAACAATATCAAGATTCTTTATGGTGTCGAGATCAATCTGGTCGATGACGGAGTTCCGATCGCCTATAATGACGCTCACCGCCTCCTTGCAGAAGATACGTACGTTGTATTTGACGTCGAGACCACAGGGCTTTCTGCTGTATACGATACAATTATTGAGCTGGCTGCGGTTAAAATCCGAAATGGTGAAATCATCGACCGATTCGAATCATTCGCAAACCCGCATCACAGATTGTCAGCTACAACGATAAACCTAACAGGAATCACCGATGATATGGTCCGTAATGCGCCGGAAGTAAGTGAAGTTCTCCAGAAGTTCCATGACTGGACAGAGGACAGTGTCCTGGTTGCTCATAATGCTTCATTTGATATGGGCTTCCTGAATGTCGGCTACAAAAAAATCGGTTTGGGTAAAGCTCCAAACCCAGTCATTGATACACTAGAACTTGGACGTTTCCTTTATCCGGATATGAAAAATCACCGCCTGAATACACTTGCCAAGAAATTTGATATCGAATTGACCCAGCACCACCGAGCAATATACGATGCTGAAGCGACCGGGTACCTGTTGTTAAGGATGCTCAAAGATGCAGCGGAAAAAGGTCTTGAGTACCATGACCAACTTAATGACAATATGGGCCAGGGTAAATCCTATCAGCGTGCGCGTCCATATCATGCGACATTGCTGGCACAGAATGAAGTCGGCCTGAAAAATATCTTTAAGCTTGTGTCAATTTCCCATATCGATTATTTCTATCGGGTGCCAAGGATACCGAGGTCTGTTTTGAACAAGCACCGTGAAGGGATCCTGATCGGGTCAGGCTGTGACAAAGGTGAAGTGTTTGAAGGCATGATGCAGAAGGGACCGGAAGAAGTCGAAGAGGCTGCTCATTTTTATGATTACCTCGAAGTGCATCCAAAAGCAGTATATGCCCATTTATTGGAGCTTGAGCTGGTTAGGGACGAAAAGGCATTGGAAGATATCATTTCCAATATCGTCAAGCTAGGCGAAAAGCTGGAGTTACCTGTGGTGGCTACCGGTAACGTCCACTACCTGAATGAAAATGATAAAATCTACCGCAAGATCCTGATCAGCTCGCAGGGTGGGGCCAATCCGCTCAACCGTCACGAGCTGCCTGACGTACACTTCAGGACTACAAACGAAATGCTTGAGGCCTTTAATTTCCTGGGTGAAGCAAAAGCAAAAGAGATAGTCGTTGAGAATACGAATAAGATTTCGGATATGATCGACGTGATCAAGCCGATCAAGGATGATCTATATACGCCAAAGATTGAAGGCGCAGACGAAGAGATGCGGAGCATGAGCTATGGTATGGCCAGAAGAATTTACGGGGATGATCTTCCTGAAATTGTAGAGGCAAGGCTTGAAAAAGAACTTAAGAGTATCATTGGCCATGGATTTGCGGTTATTTATTTGATTTCCCATAAGCTTGTTAAAAAATCGCTTGATGATGGATACCTTGTAGGATCACGTGGTTCAGTAGGTTCCTCCTTTGTTGCGACAATGACAGAGATTACAGAGGTAAATCCGCTTCCGCCGCATTATGTATGCCCTAAATGTAAAAAATCCGAGTTCTTTAATGACGGTTCTGTCGGCTCGGGATTTGACCTGCCTGACAAGGACTGCCCGGATTGTGGCATAAAATATAAAAAAGACGGCCATGATATACCGTTCGAAACATTCCTTGGCTTCAAGGGAGACAAGGTTCCCGATATCGATTTGAACTTCTCGGGTGAATATCAGCCTCGTGCCCATAACTATACAAAAGTCTTATTCGGTGAAGAATATGTTTATCGTGCTGGAACAATCGGTACTGTTGCCGATAAAACTGCTTATGGCTATGTCAAAGGGTATCAAGGGGACAATAACCTCCAGCTTCGCGGTGCGGAAATTGACCGCCTTGCTGCCGGATGTACCGGTGTAAAAAGAACAACAGGGCAGCACCCGGGGGGAATCATTGTTGTTCCTGATTATATGGACATCTATGATTTTTCTCCAATCCAGTTCCCTGCTGATAGTAACACCTCTGAGTGGAAAACAACCCATTTTGACTTCCACTCAATTCACGATAATCTTCTAAAGCTTGATATCCTGGGTCACGATGATCCGACTGTGATCAGGATGCTTCAGGACTTGAGCGGAATAGACCCTAAAACCATTCCGACGGATGATCCTGAAGTAATGAAGATATTCAGCGGTACTGAATCACTAGGTGTAACTGAAGAACAGATCATGTCAAAAACAGGCTCACTGGGAATTCCGGAATTCGGTACACGTTTTGTGCGTCAGATGCTGGAAGACACAAAACCGACAACCTTTTCTGAGCTTGTACAGATTTCAGGGCTTTCCCATGGTACGGATGTATGGCTGGGAAATGCGCAGGAATTGATCTACAACAAGACATGTACCTTGAGCGAGGTTATCGGATGCCGTGATGACATCATGGTTTATCTGATCTATCAGGGACTTGATCCGTCCTTCGCCTTTAAGATCATGGAATCAGTCCGTAAAGGTAAGGGCCTGACTGATGAGATGGAAGAAGAAATGCGTAAAAATAATGTGCCGGAATGGTATATTGATTCATGCAAAAAAATAAAGTACATGTTCCCGAAAGCGCACGCGGCTGCCTATGTACTGATGGCTGTCAGGATTGCCTATTTCAAGGTCCATCATCCGCTTATGTATTATGCAGCGTACTTTACAGTAAGGGCTGATGACTTCGATGTTGATGCAATGGTCCGCGGATCGGAAAGCATTCGTTCAGTTATCGAGGAAATCAACGCCAAGGGCCTAGATGCATCCACTAAGGAAAAGAACCTGATGACTGTTATGGAAATTGCGCTTGAAATGTGCGAACGCGGCTTTGGGTTTGCAAAAGTCGATCTCTATAAATCGAGTGCCACAGAATTCATCATTGAAGGAGATAAATTGATTCCACCTTTCAATGCAATTCCGGGATTGGGAACAAACGCAGCAATCAATATTGTCAAAGCTCGTGAAGAGGGAGAGTTCCTTTCAAAAGAAGACCTCGGACAGCGCGGGAAAATATCTAAGACGATACTAGAATATCTGGACAATCACGGCTGCCTTCAGGGAATGCCTGACCAGAACCAGCTATCACTGTTCTAAAAACTGTCTAGTCAAGGCGCTAGCTCCAGCGCCTAGCCAGTTGTTTTCACCTTTGATTGGGCTTCCTCGAATATCTTGGGAGAAGCGATAGCTTTGAGCAGCTCGAGTCGCTTGTCTAGCTGCGGCTCCTAACTCCTCGAGACGCTTCGGTCCTGCCAATGAAGTCAAAGAGCGACTTCACTGGCAGGCCCTCCAGCGCTTTTCGGAGTTAAGCAGTCGCCTCCGCTTTTCTTATTGTCTAG
>NZ_JBYNSB010000015.1:0-17181 GCF_057785455.1 Mesobacillus sp. | reverse complement strand
CTAGACAATAAGAAAAGCGGAGGCGACTGCTTAACTCCGAAAAGCGCTGGAGGGCCTGCCAGTGAAGTCGCTCTTTGACTTCATTGGCAGGACCGAAGCGTCTCGAGGAGTTAGGAGCCGCAGCTAGACAAGCGACTCGAGGGGCTAGGCGCTGGAGCTAGACAGTTTGCAAAGAGTATATACATTCAAAAAAAAAAGTAAAAATACACAATATTAAGGGGCACAAGGGAATGTGGAGAAATAAAAATGTCTGGATTTTATTAACGGGGGAGTTCATTGCCGGGCTCGGATTGTGGCTTGGGATTATCGGGAATCTGGAATTCATGCAGGAGAAGATTCCATCCGACTTTTTAAAGTCACTATTGCTTGCGGCTGGACTGCTCGCCGGCATTGCTGTTGGGCCTATTGCCGGCCGGCTGACCGACCAGCATAGCAAAAAAACGGTGATGCTGGTCTCCGGTTTTGTAAGGGCGGTAAGTGTGGTATTCATGCTTGTGGCCATTCATACTGGCTCGGTGTGGTGGATGCTCGTATTCCTGGTTCTGCTGCAAATATCTGCAGCATTTTATTTTCCTGCTTTGCAGGCGGCGATTCCACTGGTGGTAGATGAAAAGGATCTGCTGCAGCTTAACGGTGTCCATATGAATGTGTCCACACTTTCGCGGATCGTGGGCACAGCCGCTGCAGGAATATTATTGGTCGTCATTCCGTTGAACATGGTGTATCTATTATCACTCGCAGCTTACCTGGTTTTATTTGGAATGACCTGGCTATTGAAGTTTGACGAACAAAAGAAGGCACTGCCGTCCAAATCAGGCGCACCAAAGCAGGGATTCAAGAATGTGTTTCCAATCATGACGAAACTGCCGATTGTCATGATGACTTTGATCCTGACATTGATACCGTTGCTATTCCTTGGCGGCTTCAATTTGATTGTCATCAATATCAGTGAGCTTCAGGACAGCTCAGCCATCAAAGGGTGGATTTATACAGCAGAGGGGATTTCATTTATGAGCGGCGCATTCTTAATCAAGCGCATCAGCGACAAGGTCTCTCCTTACTCGATTTTATTTGCTGCATCGCTGTTCATCGGACTTTCGCAAATGCTTCTGTTTTTTGCCGACCAGGCAGCATTGACAATCATCGCCTTTGTGGTGTTCGGCTTTTCAGTCGGCTGTTTCTTCCCGACGGCGGCGACAATTTTTCAGACGAAGGTTCCAAAGGATTATCACGGACGATTCTTCTCTTTCCGTAATATGATGGACCGGGTAGTCTTCCAGATCGTCCTGCTCATGACCGGATTCCTGCTTGATGCTGTCGGACTCCAAAATATGAGCGTGATGTTCGGTGTATTGTCCGTTACCCTGACTGGAATCTTCTTCTTGAAGTCTCGCAATCTGAGGATTAGTGGAGAAACTGAACGAAATGCAAGCTAAAGCATATACTTCCTCGCAAAAAATAAGACAGACAGCAGCCCGATGGGGATGCTGTCTGTCTTTTTATTTTAGCAATTCATCCACAAGCACAATCGCCTGCTCTAGTCTTTCATGATAATTCCCGCTGATGGAGATATAGTTAACACCAGATTCCTTCAATAGTTTTTTCAAAGCAGCATTGTTAGACTCCCTTACCTGCTGTTCTCCAAAGGTCCTGGTGCCGTCATCCACCCATTTAACATCTGGCTCAAGAAACAGCCAAAGGTCATAATCCTGGAGAGATGCGAGCTGGTCTAACACATGCTGTCGCTTGTTCACATAGAGTAGGGAGAAATACTGGGTGACAATGGCTTCTGTATCTATGAACAATACCTTATTCGCTTTTTCGAGCTGCTGCTTTTCCTTGTATTTGTGTTCAATCGCGATTTCAGGAAAATCTTCTTCAAAGGTAATATTTTCACAATCTCCAAGTCTTTCATAATATGTCCTTCCAGCTTCCTCAACGTACACTGTATTGTAAAGGGCTGCCAGATTTCTGACAAGTGTTGACTTGCCACAGCTCTCGGTACCGACTACGACGACCTTTTTTACAAAATCGGGCTGCACCTCCTTCGGCAGCATCTCCCAATGCTTGAAGGGTCCTTCATTTCGGATTGCCGTAGCCGATATAGGGTGCTTCTTCCGGTTTGGATCAATAACCACATGCTTTGCCTTAGGATACAGGACATCAAAATACTCGGAATATTGGTATTCAGAGCTGAAGACGACATCTATTTCCTTTTCTACAGCTGCCTTGATTGCCTCTGCCCCTTTTTCCCAATCGGAAAAATGACCTGTTTGAAGCTCCTCAATCACATGGACGTGGACATGGGGCAGGTCCCTGGTGATTTGCGTCCACCATCTCACGCGCTTTCGGATTGGAATATATGGAATCTTAGCATGTTTAAAAATGGCCGTTCTTTCGTATTCTGTGTCATGTGAGACGATGACATGGAGTTCTTCAACCATTGTACTGGCTTTAATCATTGCGTAAACATGGCCGAGATGGACGGGGACAAATTTGCCGCCGTACATCCCTACCTTCCCTATTGTCATGCTGCTGCCTCCAGATCCTGCTTTTTGGACATCTTCGTCCAGTTGATGTAGCCGTATATCGAATTCACGAGGAACGCAGACCACATCACGAGCATTGAAATATCATTGCCTCCTGTAGAAGCGAGCGCACCGAACCAGAGGATAATCGACAGGACATTGACGGAAATCCATAAAGCCCATTGCTCAGCGAATCGTCTGAGCATCAGGATTTGTGCAGAAATGGACAGGACATTGGTCGCCGAGTCGATCCAGACACTTTTGCCGCCAAGGTATTTGAGGAAGAAGCCATACGCCACAATCGAAATTGCGATGATAGCGAGCAGCTTGATCCAGCCATTCCTTGATAAACGCTGGACCGGGATATCCTCCCCTTTCACGCTTTCGGTTTCCTTCAGCTGGCTCTTTCTCCACATATAGATCCCGATGAATTGCACCGGAAAATAAAAGAGCCCATTCAGCATCGCCTCGCCATAGAGCCCATATGTGTAGGCGATATAAGCATATGTTGAAGTTTGAATGATCCCAAAATAGTAGTTCGAGATTTTCCCCTTCGCAACCAAAACCACGCATAGCATACCTGTGATAGAAGAAATCAATCCCAGAAGCGAATCCTCCCATGCAAAGAACAAATAAATGTTGACCGCAGTAAACAGGAGCAGCCACGCTTTTTCGAATGCTGTCCAGTCTTTTAGAAATTTCATGCTCGTTCCTCCTATAATAGTAAATTACTAAAATTCCCATTTTCTTAATTCAACAAATTTCGACCGTTTTCCTTCTCGAATCCCACTGTGTTTTCAAAAAGCTATTTTAAACTATGCAAGATGAAACTTATTTAGGCGGCAATCCGTATTTATTTTTAGGCTGTGTTAAATAATGCTGTTGATTTTTCGTTCCAGGCACTTCGCTTTCCTCGGGGTGTGCGGTGAGCCTCCTCGTCGCTCTGCTCCTGCGGGGTATCACCTGCCCACTTCATCCCGAAGGAGTCTTCGCGCCTTCCACTACAATCCACAGGGTAAAAATCAACATCGAGCTTTAATCATACCTTTTTATTAATGTTATTAGGAGGTCATTGTATGGGGTTTATGCTGGGAATTCAATTATTTCTGATACTAATGTTCCTTGGTTTCGGATGGGCAATCCTCAATAAGAAAGCGTACTGGCTGATCTCCAATTTTAATGGCAGGAATGCAGAGGAACAGGAGGAATTAGTCAGGAACAGATATCCGCAAAGAGTCGGCAAGCTGATGGTCGCTACCGCTGCCGGAATGGCAATACTGCTGCCATTGACCTTTACCTCATTCAGATTTTCAATGGAATTGCAGTTTGGGTTCATGCTTATCTTTTTGCTTGGTGGCGTTATTTATCTTTCTAAGTATGAAGTTAAGAAGAAACGGAAACGGAGTTATATCATCAGCGCCTTGATGGCGGCTGTTACGATTGGGGGTCTGGCCGTTCTCTCCTATCTGGGGTACCAGGACTTTGAACTAAAAACGGGGCCGGCCAGCTTTGAGATTACCGGAATGTATGGCGATGAATGGAATTACTCGGAGATTCGAAGAGTGGAGCTGTTGGATGATATGCCTGAGGCAACCTGGAAAAAGAATGGGTTTGGACTCTCCACCATGGCGAAAGGGCAATTTAAGGTAAAAGAATATGGAAGCAGTCTTCTCTTCATCCATAAAGACTCAGCTCCATATTTGTATATTGAAACAGATAGCAAGAAGATTTTCATCAACAGCAAAAATCCTGGGCAGACGAGGGAATGGTTTCTGCTTTTAGCGGAAAAAGCGGAATAAAAAGAGGTACCTGAACCCGGCAAGGGAATTCAGGCACCTCTCATTTGTCCCTAAAAAAAGGGAGCTGTATATTTCTTTACTGTCCATTCCACTTTTCCCAAACGGTTGAATTATATTTAATCCACTCATCTATCTGATTTTTATTGAATTAGCTTCTCTTCATCGATTTCAATGTAAGGAATGAATCTGTAGGTATCGAAGCTTCCCAATTGACTCTTTTCAAAAGCCTGGACCTTTACAAGTTCTTCGAGCTGTTTCTCCGATATACTTAAGTATTCCGCGGTCTCCTTCATGATCAGCAGACCCTTGTCCTCATTCACCTGTATTCCTGCTGGCTGTGCGCCCTTTTCTGCAGGTACCTTCCCTAGCTGATATCCATTATAAAGCAGTGCAATACTTAGTATGATGATTGAAATCGGCAATGCATATTTGCTCATTTTCTCCTCACCTTTCGCATATTTTTTGCTGTGATTCCTCCAAAGCATCTTGTTTGACTTTATAGATTACGAATAGTAAGCTACATATTGGTTACTTATAGTAAGTAAAAACATCTGGAGGAACAAAAATGAATACAACACAGAACAACTTATCAGCGATTATCCGTGATCGCCGTTCGGTTCGTAAATATGATTCAGAATTCAAGATTTCCAGAGAGGAAATCACTGATATTTTAAAAGAGGCCGCTCTCGCTCCTTCCTCAAGCAATCTGCAGCCATGGAAGTTTCTTGTCATTTAGGACCAGGATACAAAAAAGGAGCTCAGAACAATCGCCAATAACCAGGAACAGGTCGAGACAGCTTCCGCGGTCATCGCTGTTCTTGGTGACAAAGAAATGTACAAGAACGCTGAAAAGGTCTATCGCAGTTCCTATGAAGCAGGCTATATGGACGAAGCTATCATGGCCAGGATGATCGAGGGGTCCACCAAGCTTTATTCAGCTGCACCTGCAGAAACAAGAATGAACATCGCTTCCTTCGATGCAGGCCTGGTTTCCATGCAGCTGATGCTGATTGCGAAAGACAGAGGCTATGACACCGTGCCGATGGGCGGCTTCAACAAGCAGCAATTCATCGAAAGATTCAATTTGGACGACCGCTATATGCCAATCGTACTGATTGCGCTTGGAAAAGCAGCTGCACCCGGACATCCAACAACCCGCCTCCCAATTGAGGACATTGTTGAGTTTATATAGACCCATACATCAAAATGACTGCACCAGAAGAAAATCTGGTGCAGTTTTTTTGATGAGATTTCTTATCGGTTGATTTAAAAATGACGGCACTATGTATCTTGATCATTATGCAATCCGCCGGACAATCGCTCAAGACAATTCAAACGGATTAATGGCCTTCGAATTGTTCTGAGACCCCGGCTCAAGACAATTCAAATGGATAAATGGCTTCCGAATTGTTCTGAGACCCCGGCTCAAGACAATTCAAACTGATAAATGGCTTCCGAATTGTTCTGAGACCCCGGCTCAAGACAATTCAAATGGATAAATGGCTTCCGAATTGTTCTAAGACCCCGGCTCAAGACAATTCAAACAGATAAAGGGCCTCTGAATTGTTCTAAGACCCCGGCTCAAGACAATTCAAACAGATAAAGGGCTTCCGAATTGTTCTAAGACCCCGGCTCAAGACAATTCAAACAGATAAATGGCTTCCGAATTGTTCTAAGACCTCGACTCAAGACAATTCAAACAGATAAAGGGCCTCTGAATTGTTCTGAGACCCCGGCTCAAGACAATTCAAACGGGTTAATGGCTTTCAAATTGTTTTCTGAGACCCCGGCTCAAGACAATTCAAACGGGTAAATGGTTTTCGAATTGTTCTGAGACCCCCGCTCAAGACAATTCAAACGGGTAAATGGTTTTCGAATTGTTCTGAGACCCTGGCTTAAGACAATTCAAATAGAATTTTGGCAAAGGGCATGTACGAGCCAGCCGCCCGATGCAGTCCAACAGTACTCTATTCGATTTCGTACACAAGCCATTCAGAAAGCTGACCGCCCATTTTGTTGTACAGTCCCTGGGCAACCAGATTGTCTCTCGCTGTTTCCCAGGTCATATAGGCATAATTATTTTCCCTGATATATGCCAGGCAGGCTTCGAATAGCCGCTCACCCGCCTTATGTCCCCTGGCCTCCGTTGTCACGAACAAATCGTTGAGGATGGCTGCCCGTTTTACCTGCAGCGTGCTGAATGTGAAATATAATGTAGCGAAACCAACTAGTTTTCCGTCTTTTTCAGCGACAAATTGCAGTCCTGCTTCAGGATGGTCCAAAAGATGCTGAATCAGGTTTTTTAGATCCGTTTCCTTTGGCTTTGGTTTTTGATAAAAATTGACTATATAGTCAAGCATCAAATCATAAAGCAGAGGAACATCCCGTTCCTCTGCATTTCGTATTATCAGTGCCATAATCAGGCCTCCCAATCATAGATTTGTCTAAGGTCGCTGCTTTTTTCTATGATGACTACCTTCTGTTCGTACCCCTTCAGGATTTCCGATATCTCCGGTTTGCTTTTTTCTTCATAATAGCGGTTCCAGGCAAACATTTTCCTGAACATCGCGAAGGTTGGCTTGTAATTGGACTGTTCAAATCCAAGCTTTTGCAGAATGAACCTTTTGATGATCCTGACTGTCCTTACAGCATACGGCGGATCCAGCAGGATGATGATATCAGCATTTTTAAAACTGGCATGAACCCATTCATAGTGGACGCCTTCAATGATCCAGGCATCTCTGCCGATTATACTGCGCAGATACGCATCTCTTTCTTCAGCCTTTCTGCGGACCTCCCCAGTATCCAGCCTTTGCCATACTACGTTATCGAGCTCATAATGCGCGATACTTAACTTTGCAGAAAGCCTCTTCCCCAGAGTCGTTTTTCCACTGCCAACAGAGCCAATTATGTGAATTTTAGCAGGATTTTTTTTGCTCATGCATTGCAACCACCATTTGAATTTCAGATGGATACTTATTCGCTTTAGAGATTGAATTTCCTCTTTTTTTCTACAGAACTTGACTATGTATTGCTTTTTTGGGAAGTGGGTTGACTTTCTACGGGAAATAAAAAAAGCTGCACGTATGCAGCTTTTTGAAAGTTATTTACACTTCTTTTAAAGTCTGGATTTCCTTAAATGCCTGGTGAAGGTTCGATTTTACCGTGATACCTTCAAGGTTCAAGCCAAGGGTTACCATTGTGTGGGCAACCTCTGGACGGATTCCTGTCATGATTGTTTTCACACCGACCAGTGATAATGCGCTGATTACTTTGAACAGCTGGTCCGCTACCATCGTATCAACGATCATTACACCTGACACGTCAAAAATCAGATGAGTAAGCTTAAGCTTAACTGCTTGCTCAAGAGTTTCTTCCATCAAAAGCTGAGCTCTTTCTGTATCCACATTACCAACTAGCGGAAGCACGCCAACGCCCGGCAATAATGGAACGACAGGCACAGATAGCTCAAGAAGAGCCGTTTTCGCATTCTCAAGGCTCTTTTGGTGAGATTCCACGAATGTTAAGCTGAAGCTGTAGATTGCATGGTCCATGAGCGGGTCAATGACTTCCAATACAGCAAAGACTGTTCCAGCAGTCATATCCTTCGCTTCTTCTTTAATCGCATTCCAGATATGGGCGCGATAATAGCTAGTATCTTTAAGCGCTTCGTCAAGGGATGCACCTAGCTTATAAATGTATTCTCCTGTGTCTTTTCCCCATTGTGTGATGCTATCAAGGCCTTTTTGCCTGTCTTCATGCTCAATCAGGGCATGGCCGAAAAGACTGATGAAGTTGGCGCGAATCTCAAGAATCTGGCCTTCAATTTTTTTCAGGTCATGTTTTTGTGCTTCCGTAAGCTGTACCGCAGAATATCGGTCATCATGGACCGCTTTTGCTATTTCATGCTTCCTATTAACAATTGCTTCACCTAATAACTTCAATTCATTGTTCATTCAATCTTCCTCCAAATGTTCCAAAAAGAAATTATAATTTATCATTTAACCGTCAGATTCATTTATACACTGTTATCATCCATCATAACGCAGGTGGAAGAAGCAGGACAAGTTTTTACCCTTGGGCTGGAATATGCCTTAATTAAAAATACCTCCGGCGCCAGGGCTGAAACCGCTTTGGGACACCAACACTTCTGTTACTCCCAATTCCTCTTTCATCATTTTTAGAATGACTTTATAAGCAGATGGATTGTACCATTTTTCCATGCCGAGCTGTTCATAGATCTTATATACTCCCAGCTTCCTGGTCCGTTTTCCTCCGCTTCCATCACCCATCCAAAAATCATCGATGGTAATCCTGCTGGCCACTCCTTTTAGCTTTTCAGGAAATTCCCTCGAGCAGGGCAATAACGGCGAAATCGTCGCCTGTGTCAATACACCAGCAGCGGTGATTTCCTTTAACGCCTTCATCCTTGCAGGTATCGGTGGAGCTGATGGAGCAAAGGCTTTTCTGATTTCTTCTTTATCTGTTTCAATCGTCATCGATATCCTGATTTTATTGCCGAACTGTTTAAATAAGTCGAGATCTCTTTTTACAAGCGGTGAACGGGTCTGGACGAACAGAAAGTCAGGCTGGACTTCAAGCATGACCTCCAGAAGGCTTCTTGTCAGCATGGTTTTCGCTTCTATTGGCTGGTAAGGATCTGTTGCCGACGACATAAAAATCGTAACCGGCCCTTTCTTCTTGGCCTTGACCAATTCCTTACGCAATAATTCAGCTGCATTCGCCTTGATATCTACCCAGGTTCCCCATTCTTCCTCGCGAAAAAGTGAAACCGGAAGCTGCCTTACATAACAATAGCTGCAGCCAAACGCACAGCCTGCATACGGGTTTAGGGAATGGGAATACTCACTCAGCAACCCCCTCCCCGGGGTCAGGATACTTTTCGATAGAATATCATTGATGTTCAGCTTCACGGAATCACCACCTTATTGTTAATCACTTTTATTATTATATAGGCTGGTTTTGGAAAACGTGGATTTCAGGTACGGGGTTGTGTTGGTAACTTTTGTAACAAACCTTTTATTAGGATGAAATATGAGGTTGTCCAGATTTTTGCTATTCAATGACAGGCAAAAAATTGGTCTAGGACTGCTTAAAACTGAGCTTAAATCATTAGTTCAAGTTTGGAAGCAGTCCTTTTTTATAAAAGTAGGCAATCAAGTTCATCATTGTTTCCGGCAATTTCTTTGGGAAGCGCTTGTGCCGGTAAAACTTGTAGAATGCGCGCTTCAGGTCATCCCACTGTGAGCATTTCTTGGTCTGGCGGAAGCGTGCGACGTCAATAAGACGGACGTTTCCTTCCGGAGTGATGATGATATTCCTTAAATGAATGTCCGAGGGATTCAATCCTTTTTCCCTCGCAAGCTGAAGGGCGGCATCAACCTTTTTTATATGCCGGCCGGCAATGGGGATTCCATTAACCAGGCAATTGAACAGCGTTGTACCATGAATATAATCAATCACGAGATAATTGCTGCCTGATTCGTGCAATGACGGGAAGAACGGATTTCCCTTTAACTCTTGATATATTGCCGCTTCCTCAGCAGCTATGTGCTCAAATGACGGGAAGAATACCTTCAGGACAAGCTCAGTCCCGGCTATCCGAAACGCAAACGCACTTCTTCCTTCCCCAATCAGCTCCAGCCGATCATCCATGCCCTCAAGATTCACCCTCGACCCCTTATGACGATATACCACACTCCGCGCCAACTCACCATACAAACTCACCCTCACCCCTCCTCTCTAACCATTCACCGCTTTACAGCACCGGGGGTCAGACCCCCAGCGCTTCACCGCATTAACTCAGTGGGGGTCTGACCCCCGGCGCGTTAATGTGATGAAGCTATTTGTCTTTTATTACTTTGATCATGTCTTCGTCCCAGCTTTCTACGCCTTGTTCGAAGGTTAGCTTTGTCTTGAAGTGGTAGGAGATGGCTTTGCTGGATACTGGTACGTCTTCTGGGAGCTTGAAGGAAAACGGAACTTTGTCGTTTTCATCTGATTCGATCTTTGTCTGTATCTTAATTGCTATGTTATCGATTTCCTTCTCTGCTCCTGTTTTCTCATCCACCATGACCAGGGCGCAGTCTATCTGTTTTAAGTGCTGGTCGATTGTTCCGCCTTTTATTAGAAATTGCCCATTCACTGCTTCTCCCGGCCTCAGTACATCCTTCTCCAAAACAAGGTCAATTTGTGCTGACCCGACGCCCATAAGCGACATATACTTTCTTAATAACATTCCTGATCCTCCATCTAGATTAAATTACTTCTTTCCGCCTGAGTATCGATCATCAAGACGCTTCTCGATCTTTTCGAGCAGACGCTGATCCATTAATAATTCTTCCCGGTTCTTCTTGACAAGTTCCTCAAAACGCAGCTGTTTTTTCTTCATTCGAACCACACTCCATTAATAAAATTTATGTTGCTTATTTCAAAAATGCTTTTATCGTAATAAAAAAACCTTCACCGGAAGCGGTGAAGGTTTAAAAACAAATAAAGACCTTCACCAAATATGGTAAAGGTCTTGCTAACAACTGTCGTTGCCAACAAAGCCGGGAGAAATCTCCGTAATGACGACTCTGTTGTAAAAGCTACTCCCCTTTAGGAGAACTATTCAAGTTTATAATTATATCATACATGACACAGAAATATCCGTCAAATCAAACGCTTTTTGAGTATCTGACCAAAGGTTGGCAATATTCAGGCTGCCCTACTTGCCGTTGCCATTGCCTTTTCCGGAGCCTTCATTGCCGCCCTTGTCTACCTTGCTGCTTTCATCTTCCTTAGGGCCCGCTTCATCTCCGTTAGAACCCTGATCCTTCTTTCCTTTAGCCTTTTCAGACTCCTCTTTTTGTTTCTGCTCTTCAGCCTTCTTGTTTTCTTCACGCTGCTTATCTTCGGCTTTTTTTGCTTCTTCCTTCTTTTTCTCTTCTGCTTTTCTAGCTTCTTCTTTTTTCTTTTCCTCCGCTTGCTTCGCGGCTTGCTGCTTTTGTTCTTCAGCGTTCTTAGCAGCAGCCTGTTTTTGCTCGTCAGCTTTCTTAGCAGCCGCAGTCTTTTTCTCATCCGCTCTTACAGTCGCAGGCTGTGCTGCGGTCTTTTTATCACTGCTCTTAACAGTTGTTGCTGCATTCGCCAGTAAAGTTGAAGTTGTTGTTTCAGCTGAAGCAGTATCATCTGCTTCTCCTTCTGTCACTGCCCCGTCTTCTGTCTGGCCAGCCCCAGTTCCATTATCCTCAGCATCAGCACTATCTCCATCGCCTGCTTCAACATCTCCAGACTCCAATGAGTCATCTTCAGAGGCGGCATCATCTGCTTCTTCCTCATCAGAGCCCTTCTTCTTGCCTAAGGCCAATCCTTTTTTCTCGACACCAAGCTGTTTAACAGCTTGTCCAAATCCAAGCTTTTCTTCTGTAAAAATAGCAGCAACTTCATCTACGGTAATATCGGCTGTTTCAGCCAGCCAGAAAATCTGGGCAATTTGACCATATCCAAGCCCTTGTTCACGAAGCTCAGCCACCTTTTCCTGATCAAGCCCCTTCACTACATTCGCAACAACCTTTGCCTCTTCGACAGCTTCTTCCAGCTCTTCCTCCAGTTCGCCTTCTGCATCCTCTGCAAGCTCGTCCTCTACTTCAGCAACGTCTTCTAACTGTTCAGTGAGTTCATCCGCGCCCTCTGAATCGGTTTCTTCCTCGACAATCACTTCAGTCACTTTTTCCTGAGCTTCCTCAAGAGCAGCTAAATAATCCTCTAAAGCTGCTTGCACAAATTCATCTTTCTCTTCAGTAGACATAGCTGTTGCTTCCGCAAGTCTCTCACTCGCAAACTCAAGCAGCAGCTGGGCCTCCTTTTCATCATCGAAGGTCACTAACAGCTTTAGCTCCTCAAATAATTGATCGAAAGTAAAAAAGAATTCATCTGGTGTAACGCCCGGATCTGCCGTTTCGATTACCTCATCGGCTGATACACCCGAACCAAAGGCAAGCACCCCTGTCAAAACTGCTGTTGTCAAAAGCTTCTTCATTCTAATTCCCCCGTTATAAAGTTTGAACTAAAATCGATAAAAAATAAAAAAGTGCTGTCCGAAGAACAGCACACACCGTACGCTATGTGAATCTTCGGCAACTGGCTGGCATAGTCCGAAAGACATTAGCCCCTGTAGTTTTGCGTCGCCAGGTTTCCCTGGTTTTGCCATTATCGGATTTTAATTCTACTTATATCTTACTTTTTCGACAGGAAAAAATAAATAGAAATTTTTCAAATATTTACTTCGCTTCCTCGCCAAATTTTCCTTCATGATAATCACGGTAAGCCTGTCGGATTTCTTCCATTGAATTCATTACGAACGGGCCGTACGCCACTACTTCTTCCTTGATCGGTTTTCCTGAATAAACGAGAACCCTGGAGCGGCTATTTGCTTTTAGCTGCAATTCGCTTAAGCCTTCCCCGCCATCATTATACGAAAGAGTTGCAGCTGAGGATTTTTTCAAGTTTGTGCCGCTTTTCCCTGTATTCAAATCACCGGACAGGACGTAGATGAATGCATTATGTCCTTCCGGAAGTTCGTATGAGAATTCCGCCCCCTCTGATAGGATGATTTCGGAAAGGGTGAACGGCAACAATGGCTCCAGCGGACCAGTTACTCCGGCCGTTTCACCTGAGTAAACCTTCAGGAAACCGCCATCAAACTGAACAATCGGCGCTGTTTCAGAGTATACATCCTGATAGGATGTTGTCGTATTCTTTAAGCTTTTAGGCAGATTAAGCCAAAGCTGCAGCGTATGGGCGATATCCTGGTCAACCGCCTCTTCTGCATGCCTCGCACCTGATCCGGCATTCATATATTGGATGTCCCCTGACTCAAGGATACTGTGCCCGCCATGATTATCGATGTGTTCAAGCCTGCCATCTATCACATAAGTGATCGTCTGGAAACCGCGATGCGGATGGTCAGAGAATGTGCCGCGCTTGAACCAGTCCTCCGCCATCAGGATAAAAGGATCAAGCTCCCTCCACCTCTGCGGATTTAAAACCAGTCCTGCCTGGACATGCGGTAAATCTTTTTCCTCATATTGTACAGTCCAATGATCCTTGATTTCTCTTTGGAACATCTTCTATTCCTCCAGTACATTCATTATTTAGTTAACTATATCCAATATACAACATCAGCTTACTTATAGTAAGCTAAGCGCTCTGCATCATTTTCTTTACGCATTCTTTTGTAAAAAGCGTTCCTCAATTCAGTTTCTAGCTCTTTTTCTATTTTAGCATCATCCTCCTTCCTTTATAATTAGCTCATACAACATGTTCCTCATACTTGAAAAAATACATAATGAGTGAACCGATAATAATAGAAGAAATAATATTTAAAGGCGCAAAGGAAACGCTATGCGGCACACTTTTCCTACCCGATCACATCGAGCAGCTTGTTCCAGCGATGGCATTTTTAGCAGGCTCTGGCGGTGAGTCTGAACGTTATGGAGATGCTTGGGGATTCAAAATGCGGGTCACTCTAGCTCAACACTGCAATGAACACGGCATTGCTGTTTTACTTTTTGACAAGCCTGGCAATGGCGGTTCTACAGGCAGCTGGGAAGAGCAGGACTTTCATGACCGTGCTGCAGATGCACTGGCAGCAGTCCATTTTTTGCAATCAAGAAGCGAAATTGACAGAGAAAAAGTCGGCTTGATCGGCCACAGCCAGGGAGGTTGGATTGCCCAGCTCTCAGCAGCCAAGTATGAAGAGATCAAATTTTTCATTACTCTTGCCCGCCCTTATATCCCTGTTTACGAACAAATCATGACTGACATCAACCTTCATCATGAAGCAGAAAACAAATCAACCGTTCATAAACAGATCGCTTTGGGAAAAATTAAGACCTTGCTGGCTCTTGCAAAGCTGATCTCAAAATATGGATATAAACACTATATAAATCTCACATAGATTACGGTCCAGTCCCTATTCTTCCAAAAATCACATGGCCAGTGCTTGCGCTTTTTGGAGAGAAAGACGTCCTGTGTCCGCCACTTTCAAGCATCCAGAATATCAAGAAACACCTTGGGTCTACTGACATTACAAACAAAGTCTTCCCTTCGGCGAATCACCTTTTTTTGGAAGTGCAGCACTGGAAGCACAAGGGAGTTCTGCAATCTGGAGAAGAAATTTGTGCCTGAGTTTATGCCTGCGGTCACAGATTGGCTGAAAGCGAGAGTTTAAAACTTATAAAGGATGTTGAACCTAAATGAATAATCAAATCGAATTCAGCTGGGTCGGAAGTCAGGAGAGCTTTGTTGACAATATTAGTGTTGAGGAGTTTGGCAGTGTAGCTGTAGGACGTTACGGCGGCAATTCAGCGGCAGGGCAATATAAAAACGAAGACGGCTGCCTGCTGCTGGCAGATGCCCTGGAAGATTGGGAGTTTGTTATTTTGCTAGATGCCCATAACTCGGCAGAAAGCGCTGAGCTGGTCGTCAGCGTGTTTGAACAGAAAAAACATGAGATATTAGATTTACTCACCCTGCAGTCCGAACAGGCGTTTAGGGCCCTGGAAGCCTGGGTTCTTACCCTTTTCCAAAGCGACGACTTTTTAGCTGAATGCAGGAAGATTGCCGGCGAAACAGCCTGTCTGATGATGGCCAGAAAAGGAAAGTACATCTGGTGGTTTTCTGTTGGTGACTGTTTGTTATTTTTGCATCATGAGGAGCTCGCAGCCTTTGGGCAATATCAAGTAAATCAGCGCCATTTTTATGAATGGATCGGCCAGGTGAATACCTTTGAAATGGCTGTACCTTGCTACAGCACTGGCAGGAAAGAGCTGCGCAAAGGGATGAACCATCTGCTTTTAACCACTGATGGTTTGATTGAATGCCCTGGTGAACCATACACAAATCATCAAAACCTATTTCAGGTTTTCGCTAACAACGCAAATCAGGACGGAGTCTGGACACTCTTGAAAAGAATCCAGGAAAACAATGTCCGCGACAGTACGACCATTTTGTCCTGGATGGTTGAGATCTCTGAAGCAGCGGCACTTCCAAGCAATCTATAATTGGAAACGCACGGGGACTATTTCCCGTGCGTTAAGTTTTTCTTCATTATAAAATTGATAAATTCCATTCCTCTTACCATCTTCTTCTGCTCTTTCACTTCTTTATATCCGTTGGAGAGAAAAAAGCCTCTGGCTGTCACGCTTGCTTCTGTTGACAGCTCAGGATATTCCCTGCGGCGGGCAGCTTCCTCAAGCTTTTTTAAAATGGCCGTTCCGACTCCCTTGCCTTGAAAATTTTTGTGGGTATATAACAAGTCTATTTCCCTTGCTTCGTTAAGGTTTCCGAACCCTGCCACCTCGCCATCCAATTCGCAAACAAAGGCCAGGCTGTTCCCAAGTCGCCTCTCTAATTTTTCGATATTTGAAAAACTGTCAGCCCATACCTCACACTGTTCCGTCGTATAGTCTTTGATGTTCACTGATAAGATTGTTTCCATGCTTAAACTCAAGATGGCCAGTGTATCTTCTTTTTCATAGAGTCTTATTTTCACTATATGAAACTCCCTTATAAGTAAAATATTTTCTTTAAATAATTTTATTGTGGTCAGGTCTATTATCCTATATAATGTAAACTTGGTTCTAAAACAAACGTGGTTCGCAACCATCCCACGATAAAAAACTAGGAGCGATGAAAATGAATACGAAAATGATTGTGCGAAACGGGATTCTTGCCGCGCTGTATATTGCTGTTTCTGCCGTAATCCAGCCGTTTGGCTTCACAAACGTCCAATTCCGCGTCTCGGAAATGTTCAACCATCTGATTGTTTTCAATAAGAAATATTTTTACGGCATAGTGTTTGGTGTCTTTTTAACGAACCTGCTATTTTCACCGATGAAAGCTTATGATCTTGTGTTCGGAGTAGGACAATCGGTACTGGCACTGCTGATTACGATACTTTCAGCAAAATACATCAAGAGTATCATGGGCAGGATGATTGTGAATACGCTGGTTTTCACTTTTACGATGTTCCTGATCGCCATTGAACTGAACCTGGCATTCCAGCTTCCATTCTGGTTCACATGGCTGACAACAGCTGCGGGTGAACTCACTGTCATGGCAGTGGGCATACCAGTTATGCTTGCCATCCACAAACGTGTGAATCTGGAAAAATTGGTATAAATACAGTAAAACGCATGGATTCCCTGATCCATGCGTTTTTTATAGTTCATACAGTCAGCTAAACTGTTTCTTATCAATTCAGCTCCTGAAGCACTTTCCCTTCCAAAAATCCCAGCAAAAATTCGCGGTCCTCGGGAAAGCTGAACTCTGCCAGTGCCATCTCCCGGATATTTCTCCAGGCAATTTTATGGATCAGCCCATCGGGGTCCTGAATGGCCATTTCCCCGCCCATCAGCTTAACTTCAAAGTAGCGGACTTCAACTTTTACCCCATATGACTCACCGATTTTAACGTAAAGCGGCCTCATGATCTTCACATCAAAGCCTGTTTCCTCAGAAACTTCCCTGATACAGCATTCTTCTGGTGTTTCATTGAGCTCTATCCCGCCGGCCGGAATGGCCCAAAGCTTTTCTTCATGAGCTTTTCCCTGCAATACCATCAGGACTTCATTCTTTTCATTTATACAAACCCCGGCTGAACCTCTCCAAAGTTCCATCCCTTTTCCCCCATACGCCTTTTTATTTTGGCTCTGTTAAACGAGGCTGTTGATTTTCGTTCCAGGCGCTTCGCTTTCCTCGGGGCGTGCGGTGAGCCTCCTCGTCGCTTTGCTCCTGCGGGGTCTCACCTACCCGCTTCATCCCGAAGGAGTCTTCGCGCCTTCCACT
>NZ_JBYNSB010000014.1:0-18775 GCF_057785455.1 Mesobacillus sp. | reverse complement strand
GCAATAGATGAATACATACATTTTTATAATCACGATAGATATCAAAAACGATTAAACGGCCTTAGCCCTATAGAATATAGAGCTAACGCCGCTTAAATCATTTTTATTATTTCGATTGTCTACTTGACGGGGTACAGTTCATATGCGCCTGCCCGTTTCATTTTAATAATGTAAAAATTTCACGCATACAGGGTCTGGCACTTGTACATCAGAGTTGATTAGTGCAAGTCTGCCAGACTCCTGATCACGAGAATAAAGAACGATATTGCTTGAGTTCTGGTTGGAGGCAATCAAGTATTTTTCAGTTGGGTCCAAAACAAAGTCTCTTGGCCAGTTGCCTTCTGTTGATGTGCGCTCTACCAATGAAAGCTCAAAGCTATCTGGATTTACTTCGAATACAGCAATACTATCGTGTCCGCGGTTGGCTGCATAGACAAATCTTCCATCTGATGAGATGTGGATCGCGCTTCCCTGGTTGTTTTCAGTGAAGTCATCTGGAAGCGTCGAGATTGCCTGCAGCTGCTGGAAGCTGCCATCTTCAGGATTATATTTCAACGTCAATACTTCAGAGCTGAACTCTGTCATCAAATAAGCGTACTTCCCATTTGGATGGAAGGTAAGGTGCCTTGGGCCGCTGCCAGGCTTGACCTTCAAAATGCTTTTTTCAACCAGCTTCCCATTGTCCAATGCGTACGTAATCAGCTGGTCAATCCCAAGATCAATGACAGCCACGTATTTTCCCTCAGGGGTAAAACCGGAATAGTGCGTATGTGCTTTTTCCTGTCTTTCGTCCGGTCCTGAACCTTCGTGGAAAATGCTTGAAAGCACAGCTTCTATTTCACCGCTTCCAGGATTTAAGCGATAGGAATCAGCAGAACCTTTATGGTAGTTTGCTGACAGGAGCAGGCTGTTATCGTTGTTCACGCTCACATGACAGGGAGATGCGCCTTCTGTTAACTGTCTGTTGATCAATGCAAGCTCGCCAGACTGACCAATTTTATAGCCAGCTACGCCGCCTGAATTTCCTTCCTTTGCAACAGCAAACAGATATTGATTATCCTCGCTGATTGTCAGATAAGTCGGGTTTTCCAGCTCGGCCGCCGCCCTGACATCTGTGATTTTTCCGCTGACAGCATCCAGGGTAAAAGAATAAATTCCCTTGCTGTCACCTTTAGTATATGTGCCAATATAGCCATTGAACTTTTCATGAGTTGCCATTCGAAAGCCTCCAGTATTGTTGTTTAAGCTTTATTTTGGTCTGATATTTATTCCCTATATAGTCTAGCAAAAATTCAGCTGCGAATAAAATGTTGTGGATGGTCGTGGCGCGAGCTGTTGATTTTCTTGCTGAAGGGTAAAAGAAGTTTTAATAGGTGATAAGAGCCATCCAGGCATAGCAAGCCAGCGGTAGATGGTCCTAATAAGAGCGATAAGAGCCGTCCGGTGAGAGCAAGCCAGAGGTAGATGGTCCTAATAAGCGTGATGAGAACCATTCGGGCATATAAAGACAGCCTTAGATGGTCCTAATAAGCGTGATAAGAGCCGTCCAGGCATAGCAAGCCAGAGATAGATGGTCCTAATAAGCGCGATAAGAGCCATTCGAGTATAACAAGACAGTGGAAGATGGTCCTAATAAGCGTGATGAGAACCATTCGGGCATATAAAGACAGCCTTAGATGGTCCTATTAAGCCCGATAAGAGCCATCCAGGCATAGCGGGCCTGCAGTATTTAATCCTAATGCTAGCAACAAAAAATCTTATCTGCCAGACGTTTATTTTTTCAATAAAACGGTATAGTTATGAATGGGCAGTTAATTTCTCAGGCAATTTCTAGACATTGAACGGTATAAGAGATATGCTCTTTTATAATAACTTTTTCAGTGATTAAGGAGGTATATGATGAGTATACAGAAACAGATTATCGAGGCATTGAATGTGCAGCCGGAGATTAATCCTCAGGAGGAAATCGAGAAGCGGATTGGCTTTTTGAAGGATTATTTGAAGGCTTCAAAGGCGAAAGGTTTTGTACTTGGGATCAGCGGAGGCCAGGATTCAACGCTTGCTGGAAAGCTTGCGCAAATCGCGGCTGAAGAGCTTCGCTCAGAGGGAGTCGACGCGAAGTTCGTTGCGGTCCGCCTGCCGTATAAGGTGCAAAAGGATGAAGAGGATGCGCAGCGTGCACTTGATTTCATCAAGCCTGACAAGACAGTCACCTTCAATATCCAGCCTGCGGTTGATACGTTCAATACCCAATTTGAAGAAGCGATCGGGGAACAGCTGACTGATTTTAACAAAGGAAATGTCAAGGCTCGTATGAGGATGATTACTCAATATGCGATTGCTGGCCAGGAAGGATTGCTGGTGATTGGAACGGATCATGCCGCGGAAGCTGTCACAGGCTTCTTCACTAAGTATGGAGATGGCGGGGCCGACTTGCTGCCTCTTACTGGATTGAACAAAAGGCAGGGGCGTGAGCTTCTTAAAGCACTGAATGCAGAGGCAAGATTGTACCTGAAGGAGCCTACAGCCGATCTTCTGGACAATAAGCCATTGCAGGCTGACGAAACCGAGCTTGGCGTGAGCTATGAAGCAATCGATGACTACCTGGAAGGAAAGCAGATTTCCGAACAGGATGCTGCCAAAATCGAAACACGATATATGGTATCTGAACATAAGAGGCATGTTCCGGCTTCAATGTTCGACTCCTGGTGGAAAAAATAATGAAAGAAGCCTGGCTCCACAGCCAGGCTTTCTTAATGAAACTATTCCATTTCTGTCATTGCGAAATTTCTTTGGTCTTCCTTTTCCGTGACTTTGTCGATTTTATCGGTGAACATTTGGAAGACTCGCTTCTTCTCTTCCAGTTCCTTGATATATTCCTTAAGGTCATTGAACTTTTGTTCAAACGGTTCATGGTACAGTTCGCGGATTTTTCGGTTCAGATCCGGATTCACCGTTGACTGCACGACCTGCTTGGTAATGTTGTGCTTATATGTATAGACCTTCAGTTCATTCTTTACTTCTTCATACTCTGCATCAATCTCGTTCAAAATTCCTTCGATTTCCGCTTTCCATTTATCCAGCGACATCTTAACATGCTGTTCCATAAGGATCCTCCTGCCATTCGCCTAAAAATCAAGCTTCTTCCCTCTATTTTACCAACCAAATTTTACATAGGTGTTGCGTCACTATTACATTGTGGAAACAATCGAATTTTAACTCCGTGTTCGTTCTTCCCTTGTAAATGTAAATTATTGCGCATTTGGAAATAGGTAAAAAGTTTCAATTTTGTAGACAATTGGCGAAATTTGTTGAAATGATGGTTCGATAGTTTTATATTTTAATTAGAACAGAAAAAGGCAAACTTATCGAAAGGTAGGGACGCAAAGCCACGAGTCTAAGGTGTTTTCGCTATGATCGTCGGGTTGCCAAAAAGGATCGGATGTTATTGAAGATGGGTAAATGGTGGGAGGAGTATGCCATTGCCGAAAATCCGCCATCTTTTTGGAGGATTTTTTTATTTCCTCCTGAATCGGAGACATTAAGTAGGGGAAATCTTATCATTTGTCGGCAGCTTAGCTGAATAGTCAGAATAATGATATAAATCTATGAAAAAATCAATTTTGACGTTTGCGCGGCTTGAGAGAGGTTAAATAATACTTAAGAATCTTGACAGGATAATAAAAATAATTCTTTTGGCAGATTTGTTCCATATAAACATCATGATTTTACATCAGGAAAACTAGTATAAATATAGAAAGGTGGAGGAAGGCTTGACTGTTTTGTTTGGAACTGTAGAGTATTTTGAACGGGAAATCGAGTTTCATTTAGCAGAGGTTGAAAAAAGAGAGAGGCTGCTTGAGGAGATCAATCAAATCCAGGTGAAGCTGGAGGAAGAGCTCCTTAATGATTTCATCTGCGATGAGAAGCTCAGGATGGAATGCCTGCAGAATCTTTCAAATGCCTGCAGTAAGTTAACGGAAGATTATGTGGTGTGAATATCCTATAAAAATATGAAAGCCTGTGGATCGGAACCACAGGCTTTTACTATTATTCTTTTACATTTTCAATGATGGTAGCAACACCCATGCCGCCGCCGATACAGAGGGTAGCCAGACCATATTGCTGGTCTCTCTTTTTCAGCTCATGGATCAAGGTAACGAGGATTCTTGCTCCGCTTGCTCCAATCGGATGGCCCAGTGCGATCGCTCCGCCGTTAACATTGACATTTTCTTCGTTCATGCCCAGCTCTTTCATCACGGACAGTGCCTGTGCCGCAAATGCTTCGTTTGCTTCTACCAAGTCAATGTCCGTGAGCTCCATTCCTGCTTTTTCAAGAGCCTTCTTGACTGCGTTCACAGGGCCAATTCCCATGATGGAAGGATCCACCCCTGCAGAACCATTAGCCCTGATAGTGACAAGCGGTGTCACCCCAAGCTCCTTTGCCTTCTTGCCGCTCATTACAACGACTGCTGCCGCGCCGTCATTGATGCCAGACGCGTTTGCTGCTGTTACTGTGCCATCCTTTTTAAAGGCTGGTCTCAGTTTGCCAACCTTTTCAAGTGTGCTGCCGAACTTTGGATGTTCGTCCTGATCAACGATGAGTGGATCACCCTTGCGCTGTCTTACCTCGACAGGAACGATTTCATCCTTGAAGCGACCGGAAGTAATCGCAGCTTCTGCTTTGTTCTGGCTTTTCACCGCGAAGGAATCCTGTTCATCACGCGAGATTTCGTATTTATCAGCCAGGTTTTCAGCTGTGATGCCCATATGGTAATCATTGAAGGCACAAACCAGGCCATCACCAAGCAATGTGTCTACTAATTTTTGGTCTCCCATTTTAAACCCTTCACGAGCTCCTTTTAAGACGAAAGGTGCCTGGCTCATGTTTTCCATTCCGCCAGCGACAACGATATCGGCTTCACCGGAAGCAATCGCCTGATAGGCAAGGTGGACCGCTTTTAAGCCTGATCCGCACAGCTTGTTGATGGTCATCGATGGGCAGGTTTCAGGAAGTCCAGCTCTCATTGCAGCCTGGCGAGCAGGATTCTGGCCAAGACCTGCCTGAAGCACATTGCCCATGATTACTTCATCGACTGCTTCTGCACTGACATTTGCTTTTTCGAGGGCGGCCTTGATCGCGGTTGCACCCAAATCGACTGCAGAAACGCCTGAAAATGCTCCGCCAAAGGCTCCGGTTGCTGTTCTGACAGCACTTGCAATTACAATTGTATTTTCCATTTTTCTTGCCCCTTTCGAACTTTAAAAGTAAAGGGGGAAAGCTCCCCCTGTTTCTTTAATCATAATTAATAAGGTAAAAATTGTCACTTAGTATTATACAAGACCTGTAAGCTTGTAGATTGCAATAATGAAGAAAACGGCCAGCGTTTTAATCACTGTGATTGTAAAGATGTCTTTATAGGATTGTTTGTGCGTAAGTCCTGTTACTGCAAGCAGGGTGATGACCGCTCCGTTGTGCGGAAGAGTATCCATTCCGCCCGATGCCATCGAGATGACGCGGTGCATGACCTCTGGCGAAATATTGAATTCTGTGATGGCCTTCATATAAGTATCAGCCATAGCGCTTAGCGCAATTCCCATCCCGCCTGATGCAGAGCCAGTTACCCCTGCAAGAGTTGTGGTTGTAACGGCACCATTGATCAATGGATCAGAGAATGCAGTTGAGATGCCTTTACTTACAATCGAAAACCCTGGAAGGGAAGAGATGACTCCTCCGAAACCATACTCAGCACCTGTGTTCATTGAAGCGAGAAGGGCGCCGCCGATTGCTGTATTGACCCCAACTTTAAAACCGCCGGTAACCTTTTTCCAATCGTACAGAAGAGTAGCGAAAATCCCAAGGATCAGTGCCAGTTCAACAGACCAGATCCCTACGACTCCAGCCATCTGGACTGTTCCGTAAGCTTCAAGACCAATTTTGGAAAAATCAAAACCGTTTGGGTACCATTTTGGCAAATTCACAGTAAAAAACTTATTAGCAACACCAACAAGGATTAAAGGTACGAAAGCCAATGCAGCTTTTAAAGTGCTTGATTGAGCTGTCATATCAATGTTGGCTGCACCCTCTTCGAGAAGGTCGGCCTCTGCAGCAGCAGCTGTTTCAGCATTGTCAAAGCCGTAAAAGCCTTCGCCGCGCTTCGCCGCTCTTTTTCTCATCGTCTCAAGGTACAGCATTCCTAAAGTGAAGACGAGAATAGCTCCGAGAATACCAAGGATTGGCGCTGCATAAATGTCCGTTCCAAAGAAGCCGGCAGGAATTACGTTCTGGATTTGCGGTGTTCCAGGCAGTGCATCCATCGTGAAGGTGAAGGCACCTAGCGCGATCGTACCAGGAATAAGCCTTTTTGGAATGTTCGCTTCTCTGAATAAGTTTTTAGCAAATGGATAAATGGCAAATACAACAACGAACAAGCTGACGCCGCTATACGTTAAAATCGCACCCATCAAGACGATGGCAAGGATGGCGCGGGTGCCGCCAACCAATTTGATGATTGTTTTTGCAATCGATTCAGCGATGCCCGACATTTCGACGACCTTGCCGAAGATTGCGCCCAGCAGGAATACCGGGAAGTAACTCTTGATGAATCCAACCATTTTCTCCATGAAGATATTGCTGAAGAAAGGAAGCACGTGGCTTGGATCTGTCAGCAGGACCGCAAGCAATGCAGCGATCGGCGCAAACAGGATAACCGAATAGCCTCTGTAAGCCGTGAACATCAGCAAGCCAAGTGCTAAAAGAATGATAAATAGCTCCATACGGGTAACCCCTCTCGAATGAAAAAATATAATTATTGATTAGACTGCCCTGTGAAAGCTTGCTGGCTTAGCATCTTCCTTCAGTCCCATTGGGCCATCCATGAAAATCCTTCTGTCCATAAGCTTCAAGTCCTTGGCAATCAGCGGCCTGAAATCCATCTGGGCGAGGATATCCCTTTCAAGGTTGACACCAGGTGCGATTTCAGTGAGCGTCAGTCCTTCCGGTAAAAGTTCAAACACAGCCCGTTCGGTAATATAAATGACCTTTTTCTTGTTTTCACGGGCTACATCGCCACTGAAGGTGATCTGTTCAACTGCCTCGATGAATTTCTTTGCTTTTCCTTCCTGGAGGACTTCAAGCACTCCATCCTCTGCCTTTACCCTTAAGCCACCGGCAGTGAAGGTGCCGCAGAAGGCGATTTGGCGGGCATTTTGGGTGATATTGATGAAGCCGCCGCAGCCGGCAATTTTCGGGCCGAACTTGGAAACATTGATATTGCCTTTCGCGTCACACTGAGCGAGGCCAAGGAATGCTGCATCAATGCCGCCGCCATCATAAAAATCGAACATATATGGCTGGTCAATGATCGCCTCGGGACCGACTGAGCATCCGAAATCCAGCCCGCTTGCTGGTGTACCGCCAATCGCACCAGGCTCAACAGTAGGAGTGAATTGATCATTCATCCCTTCCTCCTGAAGCACCTTGGCGATGATTTCCGGCACGCCGATTCCATAGTTCAATACTTCTATATCTTCGGAGAGCAGCATGGCGGCACGGCGCGCGATTACCTTGCGCTCATTCAGCGGGTAGGTTTTATCCGACTGCTTGTGCACAACATCGCCGCGGAAAAAGTCCTCATTCAGCTGGCTTCCAAACGTTTGCATATGATTTGCCGCGTTTTCTGCCACGACAACATAGTCTACAAAGATGCCGGGAATTGCGACCAGCTTCGGATCAATCGAACCGTTTTTAACAATCTTCTCAACCTGGACAATGACCTTGCCGCCGCTATTGCGCGCATTCATGGCAATGGACAGGATTTCAAGTGTAAGCGGTTCCTTCGCAAAGCTGATATTGCCGCTTTCATCTGCCTCAGACCCTTTTAAAATAGCAAAATCGATTTTTTGCGTTTTATATGCCAGATATGAGCTGCCGTCAAAGCTGATTTTTTCGACAATCTCATCCTTTGTCACTTCATTCAGCTTGCCGCCATCCAAATCAGGGTCAACAAATGTGCCAAGTCCAACATGGGTAATCGTCCTTGGTTTGCCTGCCGCACCGTCCCTGAACATTTGGGATATCACACCCTGAGGGAGGTTATAGGCCTCCAGTTTATTATTGACAACCAGCGGCTGGAATTTAGGGGCAAGGCCCATATGTCCGCCGATGATTCTTTTCACAAGACCTTCATGAGCGTAATGGTTCATGCCGCGTTCAGCTCCATCACCGATGCCTGCTGCATAAAATAATGTCAGGTTTTTTGGTGAGCTGCTTTCAAGGTAACGATTCTCTACTTCCAGATGGATCTCTTCGGCAACACCGGTACCGATAAATCCTCCAAGGCCTACAACGGAATTGTCGGTGATCAGTTGTGCTGCTTCTTTGGACGTTATGAATTTTACTGAAGACATTGTAAACACCTCTTTGTGAATTTTTCTATTTGGTGTGGTTTAAAGTCTTAATCCGCCAGTTACTTCAAGTACATGTCCATTCACATAGCTGGATTCGTCACTAGCCAGGAACAGGACTGCATTCGCGATTTCCTGGGGCTTGCCAAGACGGCCAAGCGGCGTTTTTTCCCTGATTGGCTGAAGCACCTTATCTGGTACAGTTGCCATCATTTCCGTTTCTACATAGCCAGGAGCAATTGCGTTCGATCGTACTGCGGCACCTTTGCGGGTGAACTCCTTCGCCCAAGTATAAGTCATGCCGATCACGCCAGCTTTCGTAGCGGCATAATTCGTTTGTCCAACATTTCCATATACACCGACGACTGATGAGATGCTGACAATCGAACCTTTGCCATTTTCCATCATGATTGGCGCTACAGCCTGAGTGAGGTTGAATACACCTTTAAGGTTTACATCAATCACGGCATCCCACATATCTTCAGTCATTTTTTGGATTAAAGCATCACGCGTGATACCGGCGTTGTTCACAAGAACATCGATTGCGCCGAATTCTTTTTTTACCTCATCGACAAATTTCGCAACCTGGTCACGATTCGTTACATTCAATTCTACTTGGCGCACATTTGGCAATTCGTATTCGCCCGAGCCCATATCCAGGGAAAAGACTAATTTGGCACCTTCTCGCGCAAACGTTTCCACAATTTGGCGTCCTATGCCCCTTGCTCCACCAGTAACAATAGCGATTTTGCCTTCCATTCTATTCATAATGTAAGCCTCCTACATGTGTTAAATTATCTACACTCTTAATGTAAGCGTTATCACAGATAATTGAAAATATATATAAATCATATTAATAATAACTTTTGGTTATAAGGTAAAAGAAAAGCGGTGTACTAATGTACTCCGCTTGTTGTGGCTATCTTATAGATTGCTTCACATACTCGATGAACTTTTTTGCCGCAAAGGACACATATCGGTTCTTCTTTAGAATAATAGCGATTCGCCATTTCATTTCGGGGTGGTCAATCGGGATTTGCTTAATGCTCTTGCTGTTGAATCTGGCAAGTATAGGTCTTGGCAGGATGGAGATGCCCTGATTCAGGCACACCAGCTCCGTCAGGAAATCCCACTGTGAGCTTTTAAAATAAATATTTGGTTCAAACCCAGCTTCCCTGCATGCCTTGACGACATGGTGATGAAGCAGGAACGTTTCATTTAAAAGAGCAAAGTATTCATCCTTTAAATCTTCAAAAACAACCTTATCACGCTGGGCGAGCGGATGGTCCTTGTGCACTATCAGGACCACCTCATCCTCTGTCACTGGGATATATTCAATCCTGTCGGAAAGCTCGGGCAAAATGACCAGGCCCAGGTCCACATAGCCTTTTTCAACCATTTCATAAACGGTAACGGCTCCATTTTCGATAATGGAAAGATTGATGCCAGGATAGTCCTGACGGAAGTTGGCGATCAGAGGGGGGAAATAGCTCGTGCTGATAACAGGCGGTATCCCTACACTGACATTGCCAGTTTTTAAGTTTTTAGTATCCTGGATTGACTCTGTTAAGGAATCCATCTCGGCTAGGATTCTTTGTCCCTCCTGGAAAAGCCTTTCACCAGCATCCGTCAGCGTCATTTTATGCTCAGAGCGGTCAAAAAGCTGGACACCAAGATCCTCCTCCAGCTTTTTGATCATTTTGCTCAAAGCTGGCTGGGAAAGATGGAGATTTTGAGCGGCCAAGGTAAAACTATTATCCTTTGCAACCTGAACGAAATAAGAAAGCTGTCGTGTATCCATTGTCATCCTCCGGAGAAATCGCCGTTTTTAAGATGGGATTATTGTAACACAACAATGATTTTACGCCATACACGGCAAGGCTGCAGCCACTTTTTTACTGGGAAAAGAGGCATGATCAGCTTCGGAAATTTTTAACATGGAAGAATTCATTCTCAACAAATGTGTTTGAACAGCATTAATAAAGGATATGTTTATCATAGGATTGCAAAAGGAGAATCGATATGGAGAAAAAGGAATATAACAAGCTTGTGAGAGACTATTTTCCAGAATTGATGAAGGAAAAGGGAAGAGAAATTGATGTGGAGATCCTCGATAACGCCCAGTATAGCGCAAAGCTAATGGAGAAATTCAACGAGGAAGCGGAAAAATTCCGCAATGCCGGTACAGATCGTTTGCTGAGCGAAATAGTCGATCTGCTGGAGGTCATCTACGCAATTGCCGAACATCGCGGAATCACCGAGTCAGAGGTAGAATTCATGCGCCAGCTAAAAAAGAACCGCAGCGGCGGCTTTCGAAAAAAGATTATGCTGAAATCGCTGGCTGATAAATAGGAAGCAAAAAAAGCCCCTTTGTCACTGGACAAAGGGGCTTTTTATCTATTAGACAGCTTTGTGGGCCGCTTCAGGTGTTTGTTTAAGAACACTCTTGCGGATGAACGGAACAACCCAGCGGTCTAAACCGTACTTGGCAGCATTGAAGCCAGAGAACAGGATGATGAAGCCGAAGAAGATATCAGTCGGGTTATGAGATACAGTTCCGGCAAGGAAGAAGCTGAAGTTCATCACAAGTCCGAAGAACATTGCTGCAGTTGTCAAGCATCCAAGAATAAGCCCAAGGCCGATCAGGAATTCCCCAAGCGGAACGATGAAGTTGAAAAGCTCAATATTTGGCAGTGCAAAGTTGTCAAGGAAAGATACATACCAGCCATAAACCATGTGTCCATCCGGACCTTTTACTGGGTTGGCTACAGCATTTTTCAAAAATCCAGTTGCATCGAAACCTTCACCAGTCAATTTTCCCCATCCAGCAGTCATCCAATTATAACCAAGCCATACACGTATTACAGTCAACAGGCCAGCAGCAACATTGTTTTCTCTTAACCATTTAGCGAACATCTAAATCGCTTCCCTTCGAAAATTTAATTAATATGATTACACTAATAAAATATCAAATTGATTTGGTTAAATCTGTTAATAAAGTGTGAAGACACAGATACGCCATAATGTTTTGAACAACTTATGACAGAGGATTTCCTTTTTTGTAATTTTATACCTAAAGGGGTATTTGTGTGATTAGTGACTTATCGCTTGCAGCATAGGATGGAAGAATTTAGAATATAGATATTATGACTTAAGCTGGAAGGAGAATGAAAATGAGTGAACTATTATTTAAGCAATTCGAGCTTACGAGGGGATTTTTCCTTAAGCATCTTCAGGACGTTACTCCTGAACAGGCGAGTGTACAGCCTGAAGGCTTCAACAATACAATTCATTGGCACGTCGGGCATGTGCTGACTGTGACTGAGCAATTTATGCTGGGCTTCCCGCAAAAATCAAACCATCTTCCGGCAAACTACATAGAGCTGTTTGGCAATGGAACAAGGCCTGCAGACTGGACTGGTGATGTACCGTCCGTGGAAGTGCTTGCTGGGCAATTGCGCGAGCAGCTTGGAAGAATAAAAGAAGTGCCGGCCGAGCTGCTTGATCGAAAGCTGCCAAAGCCATTCCTTGGATTGGAAACCGTCGGCGAGCTGGCGAATATGGCGCTGTTCCATGAATCATATCATCTAGGACAAATCCATGCGATGAAAAAATTAGTGCAAAAATAACGAAATACAGCAGCGTCCCTTTTTTGGGGAGGCTGCTTTTTTATATAAGGAAGCGGCGTAGGATATAAGACCATAATTTAAAAATGTGGGGAAATGTGTAACTTTTGAATTTTTGATTCGTAGGAATATTAACAAGAACTATAAACTTTTTGACCCTGTTCCTTGTCTCAAAAAGCCAAAAGGAGAATTAGCGCTAAAGAGGGTGAAAAAATGAGCCGGAATAAAGAGTCTAATCCATTGAAAAGATGGGTGATTATTTTTGTTTCTGCTATTGCCGCTGGGGCTTTGGCCATTATCATTGATGTCACCTGGATCAAGAAGTTCCTGTATGTCATCATGTTGTTGATTGGGTTTGTGGCTGCGGGTTCTGTATATGAAATGTATGATGATTATTTAGATAGATTAGGTAAAGGGAAGAAACGCAGGTAGTTTTACTATGCCGTTAAACTAAAAAAATTATCTTATATTCAAATTTATCATAAGTTTTTACAGTGCCATTGAACTCAGGAGGAGAACCATGCAAAAAGACTGTCCATATTGCAATATATTCGCAGATGAGGAGCAGCAAGTTGTTTTTGAAAATGAGTCGTGTTATTTCATTCAAAAAGAATCGGAGCAAAGGGTACTGCAGGGCAGCGGCTTGATTATTCCTAAGCGCCATAAAAGTGATGTATTTGAGCTATCGGAAAAGGAGTGGACTGATACAAGAGATTTGCTTCAGCGCGCCAAAAAGCTGCTGGATCAACAATATTCACCAGACGGGTACAGTGTTGGCTGGAATACTGGAGAAGCAGGAGGGCAATCGATTTTCCATGCCCATCTCCATGTGATCCCCAGATTCAAAGATGAGCCTTATGCAGGCAGGGGAATCAGGTATTGGATCAAGCAAAAGGAGAATATACGCAAACAGTAAATAGTAAACTACTAAGAAAGCAATGAATTAACTAACAGAATTTTCCCAATAAAATTGAATCGAAAATCCCGGGCCTCATGTCCCGGGATTTTTTGGTTATTCGCAGTGTTAGGACTAAGGTGGTATAGACATCTATACTGTTGCTTAGATAGTCTAAGGATAAGTAATTTGAAAGCCCTTTCATAGTTTTTAATTTTACCAGGAGCATACGCTCGGAAAAGGAGGAAACATGAGGAAAAAACCACTAACCATTGCTTTGGCTGCAGTACTCGGTACAGGTGTAATGATTCCGGTGTCATTTGCAGAGGGATACCCGGGTCCACGGTCGACAATCGAACAAAGGGAGGGGAAAACTGCTGCAGAAAAAGCGCATCCGGTTTTCGCGTGGGACAAGCCTGGTCCCTTGTCACCTGTTCTGCATAAAGGTTCTGTAAGAGGAGCGGGAATGCTGCAGCAGCCTCTTGATGAAATCGACGGCCATATGGAAACAATGATTGCAGACGGTGTTATGCCAGGAGCAGTAGCTTTCGTTGCCCGCCGCGGACACATCGTCAAGCAGGAAGCGTACGGATACGCCTACAAATATGAAGATGATCAATACACTGAATCCAGCAATCCAATCAAGATGCAAGAGGATACAATTTTTGACCTTGCCTCCATCAGTAAAATTTTCACAACAACAGCAGCAATGATTCTTTACGATCAAGGGAAATTCGAATTGGATGATAAAGTTTCCAAATACATTCCTGAATTCGCCGAGAACGGCAAGGAAGAAGTAACGATCAGACAGCTTTTGACTCATACTTCAGGGTTTACCGCGTGGGTGCCGCTGTATACGCAAGGGAACAGCCGTGAAGACCGGATCGACATTGCTTTGAAATATCCATTGAGCAACAAACCGGGCAGCACTTATACATACAGCGACCTCAACATGATCACGCTCGGTGTTCTGATTGAACGTCTGTCAGGCCAAAGACAGGACGAATTTGTAAAGGAGCATATTACTGGACCTCTTGGCATGAAGGATACGATGTACAATCCTCCTGCTTCTTTGAAAAATCGCATTGCTGCCACTGAATATCAGCCATGGACGAACAGGGGAGTAGTTTGGGGAGAAGTGCACGATGAAAATGCCTGGTCACTGGATGGTGTGGCAGGACATGCAGGCGTTTTCTCCACTGCTGAGGATCTCGCGAAGCTTGCCCATATGTACTTGAATGACGGCCGCTATGGTAGCGTGCAAATGCTGAAATCTGAAACTGTCAATAAGATTCTGGAGAACCAGATTCCGCAATTCCCTGGCGATGACCATGGATTAGGCTGGGAACTGGCCCAGGGATGGTTCATGGATGCATTGTCAGAAGGAACGACGATGGGACATACAGGATACACAGGAACTTCCATCGTAGCGAATAAGAACAATGGCACGATTGCCATCCTGCTGACAAACAGAGTCCACCTAAGCAGAAATACCGTTTCTACGAACGTGGCGAGAAGGCAGCTGGCAAGGCAGGTTGCCGATGCGATTCCTGTTGAAATTCCTGATGGATCAGCATGGTTCTCCGGCTATGGAGATAAGATGGAGCGCTCTTTAACAGCAGAAGTGGAGCTGGACAAGGCTGCTAAACTATCATTCCAGACCTGGCACCGAATCGAAGCGCAAGCAGATTATGGCTATCTTGAACTTTCGGAGGATGGCGAAAACTGGACGCGGGCTGCTGTTTTTACAGGAAGCAGTGTTGACTGGAACGAATTTGAAGCGGAGATCCCAGAATCAACGAAGTTCATCAGATTCAGATATAAGACCGATAGCTATACGAATGGCCGGGGCTGGTATGTGGACAATATCAATCTAGCAACCTCTGACGGAGAACAGGTGAAAGCTGATTTCAAAGGAGAAGGCTGGGCACAGAGAAGTTATTAAATCAGTAATTTTCTATGATTTGGATAAAATATGAAAATGGAGGAGATAGGAATGAAGAGAATGAGTAAATTATTGCTCTGCTCACTGGTTTTCGTGCTGGCTTTTTCGCAAATGCTGATCGGCAGTTCTGCTAAAAAGGCTAACGCACAAGAAACCAATCAGGTTGAGGACCTTGTGATTCTGCAGAACGTTCCTGAATCAGAAGCAGAGAGCAAGGACGGATCGCTCCAGCTGAAGGCGCTTCATGTTTATAGTGAAGGACATTTCATGCTCGCTTCTGAAAATCTTGTTTGGAAATCGGCCAATAAAAATGTCGCAGAAGTAGACGAGGATGGGCTGGTACAGTTTACCGGCCAGTATGGAAGAGCCTTCATTACAGTAACAGATGGTGTCCATAAGGACCGCATCTCGCTTGATTATAAAGTCAAATCCTCCTCCAAGGCAGAAGGAGAAAAAGGGAAGCCTGGATCAACCGTATCGGTTGTAAAAGAGGAAGGCGAGAGATATGACGTAATCAGCAATGCAATCAGCAAAATGACCATTGAAGAAAAAGTTGGCCAGATGCTGATGCCTGACTTCAGGACTTGGAAGGGCCAGAATGTAACTGAGATGCTGCCTGAAATTCAGCAGCTTGTTAAAAAATATCATCTTGGCGGCGTCATCCTATTCCGTGAAAACGTGGTGACAACGGAGCAGACTGCACGCCTTGTTTCAGACTATCAAGATGCATCCGAAAAGTTCGGCCTGCTTCTGACGATTGACCAGGAAGGCGGAATCGTAACAAGACTTCAATCCGGTACCGATATGCCTGGAAATATGGCCTTAGGTGCTACACGTTCCACTGATATTTCCTATAACGTCGGCAACGCGATCGGCGAGGAGCTTGCATCGCTTGGGATCAATATGAACTTTGCACCAGTCATGGATGTAAACAACAATCCGGACAACCCGGTCATTGGCGTCCGTTCATTTGGTGAGGACCCTCAGCTTGTTGCTGATCTGGGAGTGGCTTATACAAAAGGCCTTCAGGACGCTGGTGTAGCCGCGACAGCAAAGCATTTCCCGGGACATGGGGACACTGCAGTAGATTCACACCTTGGATTGCCTGAGGTTCCGCATGATAAGGAGCGCTTGAAGGAAGTCGAGCTTTATCCGTTCCAAAAAGCAATGGAGGCTGGCATCGACGCCATCATGACAGCGCATGTCACCTTCCCTAAAATCGACGGCACAAAGGCGATTTCACAGAAAACAGGAGAAGAAATTGCTGTTCCTGCAACACTATCCTACAAGGTTCTGACTGAATTGATGCGGGAAGAAATGGGCTATCAAGGTGTCATTACAACAGATGCGATGAACATGAAGGCCATCGCTGACCACTTCGGAACAGTAGACGCGGCCATCCGTGCAGTTAAAGCAGGAACCGATATCGTCCTGATGCCAGTCGGGCTGGAAGAAGTCGCAACAGGCTTATTGGCTTCTGTGAAAAATGGAGAAATCACTGAAGAACGTATAGAAGCATCTGTAAAAAGACTTCTCACCCTAAAGGTTAAGCGCGGGGTCATCAAAGAAGAAAATCCATTATCAGTCGAAGACAAAATTGCCAATGCCCTTGAGGTAGTCGGTTCACCAAAGCATAAAGAAATTGAAAAAGAAGCAGCAGAAAAATCAATTACATTAGTTAAAAATGATGGAGCACTGCCTTTGAATTTGAATAGTGCCGATCAAGTCGTGGTAGTGGGCAGCACATATATTGGTGACTTAGGAAATGCAATTAAAAAGCGTCATGCAAACACTTCTGTCATCTCGGCCAGTTCTTATGCACTGACAGCAGCTCAGCTTGAACAAATCAAGAACGCCAGCGCAGTGGTAGTAGGAAGCTACACATACAGTGTTGCTGGACGTGCGCCAGCAAGTGCACAAATGAAGATGGTCAACCAAATCATCGGTTTGACCGATGCACCAGTAATCGGTGTTGGCATCCGTAATCCGTACGACATCATGGCGTTCCCAGAAATTGATGCATATCTGACTCAGTATGGCTTCAGGCCGGCAAGCTTCGAGGCAGTCGCTGGTGCAATAACAGGGGAATTCGCTCCAACAGGAAAGCTGCCGATCACGATTCCTGATTTTAATGGCGGCGTGCTATATGAATTCGGTCATGGGTTGAGTTATTAAAGAGGAAATGGTGATCCTGTAAATCACATACGCTCCTTTTGATCGTGCGGGTGAGTTACCAGTGAATTTCCATGTTGCGGGATTTCGACAAGAATTTGAAGAATCGGCGGAGTTTTTGCGGAATCCCGTGTGATTTTGCGGAATTTCCACAAAAAAGTTGCGGAATCAAGAAACTTTTTCGAGGGATCCCCCACCCTTTTTTTTTAAAGAGCTCCAAAAAAGGCAGTAATTCTGTAAGAAAGTCTAGTAATCTCAAAAAAATACCTGAAACAGGAGTGAGTTGGATGAAAAAATGGCTAGTGACAGTCCTTACGACCTTGCTGATTCTATCTTCGCTGACAGCAGCGTTTGCAAACCATGATAGCGGCCAGGGCAAAAGCCAGGAGCTAAAGAAATTTCAGGTTGGTGCCGAAGCATTGCTGAGCGAGCATAAGGATTTAATTAAAGGGAAGCGTGTTGGTTTGATTACGAACCCTACCGGTGTGGACAAGAACCTGAACAGTATCGTGGACCTGCTTTTCAATGATCCTGATGTTGAACTGACTGCATTATATGGTCCAGAGCACGGAGTACGCGGCAGCGCTCAGGCTGGAGCATATGTCGAATACTATATCGATGAAAAAACGAACCTGCCAGTTTACAGCCTTTATGGTAAAACGAAAAAGCCAACTCCTGAAATGCTGGAAAATGTAGATGTGCTGCTGTTTGATATCCAGGATGTCGGCACACGATTCTACACGTACATTTATACAATGGCTTATGCAATGGAAGCAGCTAAAGAAAACAACATTCCATTCATCGTCCTTGACCGCCCTAATCCGCTTGGCGGCCATAAGGTAGAGGGGCCAGTCCTTGAGACAGAATTCAAATCGTTTGTAGGAAACTATGAAATCCCGCTTCGCCACGGTATGACCGTCGGTGAGCTGGCGATGCTTTTCAACAAGGAGTTCAATATTGGAGCCGATTTGACTGTTGTAAAAATGAACCGCTGGAAGCGCACGATGTTCTATGACGAGACACCGCTTGAATTCGTACCGCCTTCACCAAACATGCCTACGCTGGATACCGCACTGGTTTACCCAGGTGCTGCTTTGATTGAAGGAACGAATGTATCAGAAGGGCGTGGCACAACAAAACCATTTGAATTGATTGGTGCACCGTTCATCAATTCCGATGACCTTGCAGCTGAATTGAATTCTTTGGAACTGCCAGGCGTGAAATTCCGTGCAGCATCATTCATTCCAACTTTTTCAAAGCATGCTGGAGTGCTTTCACATGGAATCCAGATTCACATTACAGACCGAGACACGTTCAAGCCAGTTGAGACAGGGCTTCATATTGTAAAAACAATCCATGATATGTATCCTGCGGACTTCCAATTCCGTGCAGAAGATAGCAAAGGAATTTCCTTCTTTGATCTATTAACAGGGAACGGCTGGATCCGCGATGCAATCGAATCTGGCAAATCTGTAGATGAAATCAAAGCTCAGTGGGAAGGCGACTTGGAGCAATTCAAGCAGGTAAGGGAACAATACCTTCTTTACTAAGCAAAATAAAAAATGGCCGCTGCGCAGATGCAGCGGCCATTTCAGACTGTAGACAAACTCGATGGAAATCGAGCTTGTCTACAGTTTTTTTGGTTTGTGCTGGAATGGGGCTGTTGATTTCCGTTCCAGGCGCTTCGCTTTCCGCGGGGCCGGCGCTGAGCCTCCTCGTCGCCGCTGGCGC
>NZ_JBYNSB010000013.1:0-94014 GCF_057785455.1 Mesobacillus sp. | reverse complement strand
CTGAATATCTAACCAGGCAAAGAAGCTTAAATAGCTTCTCTTCTTAAAGGTGCCTAAAAACAAAACCAAACGGGTACTGTAGTGAGGAACTTGACCGTTTCGTTCATATCAGGAGGCTCACCGCACGCCCCGAGGAAAGCGCAGCGCCTGGAACGAAAATCAACAGCCTTGTTAAACAGAGCCTTAATATAAACTACATCCCCTGTATTCTTTGCAGGGGATTTTTGTATTTTTAAATTGGAAAAACATGACGTAATTTCCATTTCGCAATTAAATCGCTATAAAAAAGATCTGGACCAGGGCTAAAAATGTATAATCATCCCTCTTTCTTTCAAGAATAAACAGGTAGGAGGGTGGATCGGATGAATATCCAGATGAAATGGTATTACCGGCTTGGATTTCTTCTCCTTTTGTTTGTTGTTCTCTATATCTTTGTCAAGCTGCAGGCATTATGGGTGCCTGTCCTGGAAGTGCTCTTTACGTTATTTGTTCCATTTGCTGTCGCAGCGTTCATTACATATCTGCTGCACCCGATAGTGGAAGGCCTCCATCAGCGCGGGCTCCATCGCGGGATTGCAATCCTGATCATTTATATTTTGTTCTTTGGCGGGTTGGGTTTCGCTTTTTACAAAGGAATACCGGCATTGATTCACCAGCTGGGGGATCTTGCTGAAAATGCGCCGTATTTTGCGGAGCAGTATAAAGGTATGGTCAATAACATCATAGACCATACTTCGTCATGGCCCGCTGGCATCCATGAAAGGATCGAAGATGGCATCAACCGGATGGAAATCTGGCTGGATGGGGTGCTTGCCGGCGTAATGACGTTCCTGATGGATATAATCAATTCGATCCTTACGATAGCCGTCATTCCGTTCATTGCCTTTTATATGCTGAAAGACTTCGACGCAATGAAAAAGGCAGCATGGTATATCACGCCGCGGCAGTGGAGACAGCCGGGGACAAAGTTTCTTCATGATGTTGACAAGTCGCTTGGAAGCTATATACGCGGGCAGCTGCTCGTATGCCTCGTGATTGGCGTCCTGTCGACGATCTTTTTTTGGATCGCCGGGATAAAATATTCACTTTTGCTGGGAGCGATTGTCGGAATCACGAATGTAATTCCGTATTTCGGGCCGATCATCGGTGCTATACCCGCAGTTATCATCGCGGCAACCATGTCTGTGAAAATGGTGCTGATTTCACTCGCGATTGTCTTTTCCCTGCAATTCTTAGAGGGGAATATTCTTTCCCCATTAATTGTGGGCAAAAGCCTGCATATGCATCCGCTTATGATTATGTTTGCGCTTTTGGCAGGTGGGGAAATAGGCGGGATTCTCGGATTGATCCTGGCAGTACCAGTGCTTGTCGTACTAAGAGCAGCATTGATTCATGCAAAAGATCACATCATTCTGGAGAAAAAAAAGCAGAATTCAACATAATTTTTTGCGAAGCTGTTTGACAAACGGAATTTGGCTATATATAATTCGGCTATAGATTAATAATTCGAAAAATGTAGAAGGAACGAGTATGTTATAGACCACTGGCCAGAGAGGGATTCCATTGGCTGCAAGAATTCCCGGTGAAGGATAACAGAAGGCTATTCCGGAGTGCAGGCAAAACCTGCCGTAGCAGCTGCGTTAAAGCGTCATTGAGAGATGGGCACATGCATTTTTTGCCCATAATCAGGGTGGTACCGCGAGCAAGCTCTCGTCCCTGTCCAGGGATGAGGGCTTTTTTTGTTGCCTAAAATCCCTGAAGGCTTATCTATATAACGATTTAGGAGGTTGTGTATATGAAGAAACTGACAGGTTCTGAAATCAGAAAAATGTATCTTGAATTTTTTAAGGAAAAGGGCCATGCCATTGAGCCGAGTGCGTCCCTTGTGCCTCACGATGATCCGTCCCTGCTATGGATCAACAGCGGAGTAGCTACTTTGAAAAAGTACTTTGACGGCCGCGTTATTCCTGCAAACCCGAGGATTACGAACGCTCAAAAATCAATCCGTACTAATGATATTGAAAATGTAGGGAAAACTGCCCGCCATCACACTTTCTTTGAAATGCTCGGCAACTTCTCGATCGGTGATTATTTCAAGGTAGAAGCAATTGAGTTCGCATGGGAGTTCCTTACTTCTGAGCAATGGATCGGATTTGATCCTGAAAAATTATCTGTGACGATCCATCCTGAGGATGATGAAGCATTCACGATCTGGAGAGAAAAAATCGGTATTCCAGAAGAGCGGATTATCCGCCTTGAAGGCAACTTCTGGGATATCGGCGAAGGCCCAAGCGGACCGAATACCGAGATTTTCTATGATAGAGGTCCGGCTTACGGCGACAATCCCGAAGATCCGGAACTATACCCTGGCGGCGAAAATGATCGTTACCTTGAAGTCTGGAACCTGGTTTTCTCTGAATTCAATCATAATCCTGATGGAACTTACACTCCGCTGCCAAAGAAAAACATCGATACAGGTATGGGACTTGAGCGCATGGCTTCAGTTGTCCAGGATGTTCCTACTAACTTTGATACGGACCTGTTCATGCCGATCATCAACAGCACCGAAGAGATTTCCGGAGAAAAGTATGGTGATTCCAAGGAAAAGGACGAAGCATTCAAGGTTATTGCTGACCATATCCGTACCGTAGCTTTTGCTGTAGGTGACGGTGCACTTCCATCCAATGAAGGCCGAGGCTATGTGCTTCGCAGACTGCTCCGCCGCGCTGTACGCTATGCGAAAAAACTGAACATAAACCGTCCGTTCATGTTTGAGCTTGTCCCTGTTGTCGGCGAAATCATGCAGGATTTCTATCCTGAAGTAAAAGATAAAACCGATTTCATCCAGAAGGTCATCAAAAATGAAGAAGACCGTTTCCATGAAACATTGCATGAGGGCCTAGCAATCCTGTCCGAGCTCATTAAGAAAGAGAAGGATAAGGGCAGTGACTTGATCCAGGGCAAAGATGTTTTCCGCCTTTATGACACATATGGATTCCCTGTTGAATTAACAGAAGAATATGCTGAGGACGAGGGCATGAAGGTCGACCACGAAGGCTTTGAGAAGGAAATGGAATCTCAGCGTGAAAGAGCAAGAGCTGCCCGCCAGGATGTAGGTTCAATGCAAGTCCAGGGCGGGGTTCTTGGAGAAATCAAAGCAGAGAGTGAATTCGTTGGCTATGACATATTTGAAACGAATAGCAAAATAGTCGCATTGGTTAAGGATGGACAGCTTGCTGACCAGGCAGAGGCTGGAGACGAAATCCACCTGATTCTGGATGTTACTCCGTTCTATGCAGAAAGCGGCGGACAGATTGCCGACAGAGGCACGATTGTCGGTGAGGGAGTAAGGATTTCCGTGAAAGATGTCAAGAAAGCTCCTAATGGCCAGAATCTGCATAGTGTAGTTGTTGAAGAAGGCACAATTGCAAACGGCATGGAAGTAACTGCAAAGGTCGATCAGGATAACCGTGCGAGGATCATCAAAAACCATACAGCAACTCACCTGCTTCACCAGGCGTTAAAAGATACTCTTGGAACTCATGTTAACCAGGCTGGATCTCTTGTTGAACCAGACCGCCTTCGTTTTGACTTCTCACATTTTGGCCAGGTTACACCTGAGGAGCTTGAAAAGGTAGAGTCGATCGTGAATGAGAAGATTTGGAGAAGCATCCAGGTAGAGACGAGCTTTAAGCCGATTGCTGAAGCAAAAGCGATGGGTGCGATGGCACTTTTCGGAGAGAAATACGGCGATATTGTCCGTGTCGTAAAAGTGGGTGATTACAGCCTTGAGCTTTGCGGCGGCTGCCATGTACCAAATACATCTGTTATTGGCCTATTTAAAATCGTTTCCGAAAGCGGTATTGGAGCTGGAACAAGAAGGATAGAAGCTGTGACTGGGGAAGCTGCTTACAAGGTGCTGAATGAACAAATCGGCATTCTTAAGGATGCGGCTGCAAAATTAAAGACATCTCCTAAGGAAGTAGCGAACAGAGTCGATTCCATGCTTGGTGAAATGAAGCAGCTGCAGCGGGAAAATGAATCTCTTGCGGCAAAATTGGGTAATATTGAAGCAGGAAGCCTGGCATCCAATGTAAAAGAAGTAAATGGCGTTCAGCTGCTGGCTGCCCGTGTCCAGGCTGAGGATATGAACAGTCTTCGCAATATGGCTGATGACTTGAAGCAAAAGCTTGGATCTGCTGTCATCCTTCTTGGCACTGCTGACGGAAGCAAAGTGAACCTGATCGCTGCAGTTACGGATGATTTGATCAAGAAAGGCTATCAGGCTGGCAAGCTGATCAAGGAAGCTGCCGCTATCTGTGGAGGCGGAGGCGGAGGCCGTCCCGATATGGCTCAGGCAGGAGGGAAAGACCCATCAAAACTCGACAGCGCTCTTCAATTTGCCGAAGAATGGGTGAAATCAATTTGATATAAAGGGAAAGTAGTGTAGAATGAAGGTAACTTATGAAAATATTGCCTTCCATTTTAAAAGTGAGGTGCATTCGATGAGCTCGTTTGATAAAACGATGAGATTCAATTTTCCCGAAGAGCCTTTCGAGCATGATGCCAATGAAGTCCTGCTTCAAGTCTATGAGGCATTGCAGGAAAAAGGGTATAATCCCATCAACCAGATTGTAGGCTATTTGCTATCTGGGGACCCTGCTTATATTCCCCGCCATCGGGATGCCCGCAATATCATCCGCAAGCTGGAACGGGATGAAATTATTGAGGAACTGGTTAAATCCTACTTAAGGAACCACCGAGAGGGGAAATAAATGCGTACAATGGGACTTGATGTCGGCTCAAAAACTGTTGGCATCGCTCTGAGCGACGCTTTTGGCTGGACAGCTCAGGGATTGGAAACTTTGAAAATCAACGAAGATGAAAATGTGTTTGGTTTCGAAGAAATAGGCAAAATTATAAAAGAGAACGATGTCAGCAAAGTCGTCGTCGGCCTGCCAAAGAACATGAATGGCACGATTGGGCCACGCGGCGAAGCCAGTCAGTTTTACGCTCGTGAACTTGAAGAAAGATTCGGGATACCTGTCATTCTTTGGGACGAGCGTTTAACGACAGTGGCTGCAGAGCGAGTGCTTTTGGAGGCAGACGTCAGCCGGAAAAAAAGAAAGAAAGTCATTGATAAAATGGCTGCAGTAATGATTCTACAAGGCTATTTGAATAGCCAAAATTAAATGAGGTGACTGGAATGGATCACGGAGAAAACAACATCACAGTAGTAGACGAAAACGGCAACGAACAATTATGCGAAGTACTTTTCACATTTGACTCAGAAGAATTCGGAAAGTCATATGTTTTATACTACCCATTAGGCGCTGAAGAAAGCGATGATGAGGAAATCGAAATCCACGCTTCTTCCTTTGTTCCAACAGAGGACAATCAGGATGGCGAATTGATGCCAATCGAAACAGACGAAGAGTGGGATATGATCGAAGAAATGCTCGAAACATTCCTTGCAGAGCAAGACGAAGAATAATAACAGCGATTGAAGCCAGGCTCCTATTTAGGAGCCTGGTTTTTTTGTTTTCGCAAAGGCGACTGTCGGAATAACGGATAATTTGTCGCCTCTAGTATTTTTTCGTAATTATTTGCAAATAAAAATAGAAAATATAGTATAATGGTGCGAGATATGCAAAAAGGGAGTACCCAGGTGATTAGCCCTGTTGATTGGAGGGGGAAGTTATGTCTGAAGAGAAAAATATAAAAAATGAAAAAAAACAAATCATAGCTGAGAAATTGGCCGAGCAGCAGAAGGAAGCAAGAATTGTCCGCAGGATCGTTTCCATTACGGCAATTGTTGCGATCCTCCTGATTGGCGCGGTAGGCGGAGGCGGATATTATTATGTGAAATCCGCATTAAAGCCATTAGATGAAAACAGCAAGAAGAACATCAACGTTACCATTCCCATTGGTTCATCCACAACCGGAATCGGCAAAATACTAGAGGATAAAGGAATCATCAAGGACGCAAGAATCTTCAAATACTATGTTAAGTTTAAAAATGAGGCAGGATTCATGGCAGGGGACTATAAGATGAATCCGTCAATGACAATCCCTGAAATTATTTCGAGTTTGAAGACAGGCAGGGTCATGCAGGAAGTTGTCCTGAAAATTACAATTCCAGAAGGCAAACAGCTGTCACAGATTGCCGGGATCATCGGCGAAAAGACCGGCCAGGACCAGGAGCAGGTTTTCAAGCAGCTGAATGACAGAGAATTCATTAAAAAATTGATGGGGAAGTATCCGGATGTACTTTCCGAAGAAATCCTGAATGAAAAAGTGAAATATCCGCTTGAAGGGTATCTGTTCCCTGCGACTTATCCATTTTATTCTGAGGATCCGACAGTAGAAGAAATTGTTACGGTCATGCTGACAAAAACAAAAGAAGTCCTCGGAGAATTCAGAGGCCAGATTGAAGAAAAGGAATTGTCGACCCATCAGGTAATGACAATGGCTTCCCTGATTGAAGAAGAAGCAACTGAAAAAGTGGACCGTGATAAAATCGCTAGTGTATTTTACAATCGGATTGAAGATGGCATGCCGCTGCAGACGGACCCTACTGTTCTGTACTCCCATGGCATGCATAAAGACCGGGTGCTGTATGAAGACCTTAAGATTGACGACCCATATAACACATATAAATATCCGGGTCTTCCGCCAGGACCGATAGCCAATCCAGGCGTGATGTCGATAGAGGCCGCCCTCGCACCGGCTGATACAGATGATTTATACTTCCTTGCTACTTCAACTGGAGAAGTACTTTTTTCAAGGACTCTGGATGAGCATAATCGCAAAAAAAATGAACATATCACCAACAAAAACTAGTAATTTGAGGGAGATGCAGAAAGATTAGCATTTCCCTTCTTATTGTGATAAAATAATTCAAGTGTTTTTTACAGTTTTTAAATTGTCGCTTTTGTAGTAGCGTGCATTACAGATGTAAGAGTTAGGCCTTTGGGGCAATCCACAGTATGGCATGCAATTGCTATACCTGTTTTCCTCTCTTATCCTGTGAACGCTATTTTTTTCGTGCCTGCGTACATGTTGTACTGGGTGATAAGTATTTTTACTTTGGCTGAAAAAATTGCCATTGAATAGAGGTGAGGGCAGCTTGCTGAATGAAAAGCTGCAGCATTATATAGATTCGCTTTTACCGCAAAGGGAAGGTCTTCTTGCCGAGATGGAGGAGTATGCAGATGCTAACGGTGTGCCGATCATGGAGCCTGCTGGCATTGAAACGATGCTTCAGCTTTTGCGGATCCAAAGCCCGGATACAATACTTGAGGTAGGAACTGCTATCGGCTATTCAGCACTAAGGATGGCCTTTGCCCTTCCAAATACTAAAATTATTACACTTGAACGGGATGAAGAACGGTACAGTTTGGCCGTTGACTATATCAAGCGTTCAGGCAGGCAGGATCAGATAGTCCAAATCAAAGGTGATGCTTTGGAGCTTGAAGATGAAGCTGGCAAATATGCTCCATTCGATGCCATTTTCATTGACGCGGCAAAAGGCCAGTACAGGCGTTTTTTTGAGATGTATTCGAAAAATTTAAAGTCTGGCGGCATGATCATTACCGATAATGTCCTGTTTAAGGGACATGTGTATGAACAGGATGTCGAGAGCAAGCGGATTCGCAGTCTGGTAAAAAAAATAGATGAATTCAATCGCTGGCTGGCAGTCCACCCGGAATATGATACGATCATCCTTCCGGTTGGTGACGGTGTAGCGGTTAGTAAGAAGAGGTGAACGGAATGAAGAAACCTGAATTATTGGTGACTCCAACAAGTGTAGAGGATATTATTCCATTGGCTGAGGCAGGGGCAGATGCCTTTTTAATTGGCGAGCAAAAATTTGGTCTTCGCCTTGCTGGTGAATTTACCAGGGAAGATGTGCAAAAAGCCATAGAATTGGCACACTCCAAAGGCAAGAAGGTCTATGTTGCCATGAATGCTTTATTCCATAATGAAAAGGTTGATTTACTGGGGGATTACCTGAAATTCCTTCAGGAAGCAAAGGCTGATGGAGTGACATTTGGCGACCCTGCGGTCTTGATGGCTGCTAAGGAACACACTCCAGATATGAAGCTGCACTGGAGTACTGAAACAACAGGCACCAACTGGTATACCTGCAATTACTGGGGCAGGAAGGGTGCAAAGCGTGCAGTCCTGGCTCGTGAAATCAATATGGATGCAATCGTTGAGATCAAAGAAAATGCAGAAGTCGAGATTGAAGTCCAGGTTCACGGGATGATGAATATGTTCCAATCAAAACGCCCGCTCCTCGGCCACTATTTCGAGTACCAGGGCAAGGCGATGGAAGTGGAGAACCGCAGACAGGAACGCAATATGTTCCTTCATGATAAAGAACGTGAAAATAAATATCCTATTTTCGAGGATGAAAACGGAACACATATCATGAGCCCTAATGATATTTGCATTATTGATGAACTTACGGAGCTAGTAGAGGCTGGTATCGATTCATTTAAGATTGACGGTATCCTTAAGGCTCCTGAATATATCGTGACAGTTACGAAGCTGTACCGAAAGGCGATTGACCTTGCTGTGGAAAATCCGGATCAATACGATGATGAAAAGGACAGCCTGCTGGCTGCCGCCGAAGAAATTCAGCCGCCTAACCGCCCGCTGGATACCGGATTCTTCTTCAAAGAAACTGTTTACTAAGAATCATTGAAATTATAAGGAGGTTGCGTCATGACCGCAGTAGCAGATAAGATTTCACAGATTATTGACGGTAAGCGTGTTATTGTGAAAAAACCTGAACTGCTTGCGCCAGCAGGTAATCTGGAGAAATTGAAGATTGCTGTCCATTACGGTGCAGATGCCGTTTTTATTGGCGGACAGGAGTATGGGTTGCGCTCAAACGCTGACAACTTCACGTTTGAGGAAATGAAAGAAGGCGTAGAATTTGCCAGGAAATACGGAGCGAAAATATATGTCACTACAAATATTTTTGCCCACAATGAAAATATAGATGGTTTAGAAGATTATCTCATGGGGCTTAAGGAAGCTGGTGTGCATGGAATCATCGTTGCTGATCCATTGATTATTGAGACTTGCCGCAAGGTTGCTCCTGAAATTGAGGTCCACCTGAGTACACAGCAATCTCTTTCAAACTGGAAGGCAGTCCAATTCTGGAAGGAAGAAGGATTGGAGCGTGTCGTCCTTGCACGTGAAACAAGTGCGGAAGAAATTAAGGAAATGAAGGAGAAAGTCGATATCGAAATCGAAACCTTCATCCACGGCGCTATGTGTATCGCCTATTCCGGACGCTGTACGCTCAGCAACCATATGACGGCGCGTGATTCAAACCGTGGCGGCTGCTGCCAGTCATGCAGATGGGATTATGATTTGTATAAAGTAGAGGGAAATGATGAAAACGCCCTTTTCGCAGAAAACGATGCACCATTTGCGATGAGCCCTAAAGACCTGAAGCTGATTGAATCAATTCCGCGCATGATCGAGACCGGCATTGACAGCCTTAAGATTGAAGGCCGAATGAAATCGATTCACTATATCGCTACAGTAGTCAGCGTGTATCGCAAAGTAATTGATGCATACTGTGCAGACCCTGAAAATTTCGTCATCAAACAGGAATGGCTAGAAGAATTGGATAAATGTGCGAACCGTGAAACGGCAACAGCCTTTTTCGAGGGAGTTCCTGGGTATAAAGAGCAAATGTTTGGAAACCATAGCAAGAAGACAACATTTGACTTTGCTGGATTAGTGCTTGATTATGATGCAGAAAGCCAGATGGTTACCCTGCAGCAAAGGAATTTCTTCAAGCCGGGTGATGAAGTGGAATTCTTTGGTCCAGAGATCGAGAACTTCACGCATGTTGTCGATAAAATCTGGGACGAAGATGGCAACGAGCTGGATGTAGCGCGCCATCCTTTGCAAATCGTCAAGTTCAAGATGGATAAGCCAGTCTACCCTAATAACATGATGCGGAAGGAGAAATAAAACATGACCCGCAAGCCTGTTGTAATTGGAGTAGCCGGCGGTTCCGGCTCTGGAAAAACAAGTGTAACCAAGGCGATCATCGATAGTTTTAAGGGCCACTCAATCCTGATGATCGAGCAGGATTACTATTATAAAGATCAAAGCCATTTGCCGATGGAGGAGCGTCTGAAGACGAATTATGACCATCCGCTTGCATTTGATAATGATCTTTTAATTCAGCATATCGAAAAACTGCTTAGCTTCGAGCCAATCGAAAAGCCAGTCTATGACTATGCTATCCACACAAGGTCGGATGAAGTCATCAATGTTGAACCAAAGGATGTTATCATTCTTGAAGGGATCCTGATTCTTGAGGATGAAAGATTGAGAAATTTGATGGATATGAAGCTGTATGTAGATACGGATGCAGATCTGCGCATCATCCGCCGTCTGCTTCGTGACATCAAAGAGCGCGGCCGGTCAATGGATTCTGTCATTGAGCAATACGTGAATGTTGTCCGTCCAATGCACAATCAGTTCATTGAACCAACAAAGCGTTACGCGGATATCATCATCCCGGAAGGCGGCCATAACCATGTGGCAATCGACCTTATGGTAACAAAAATTCAAACAATTCTTGAACAAAAATCATTTTTGTGACACAATAGCATAGATAAAGCTGGATATAGAAGTACTTGGGAAAAGTGCTTCTATTTTTCCAGATGTATTTAAAGTCCTTTGGACAAACTTGTGCGCGCCCTGAAAAAGGACGCGCTCCTGTATATTTTTCAGGTTACATAATATAATATTACACAATCTATTTTGGGGAATTGTGAACACTAGAAGGAGTGAAGGATTTTGGCTACAGAGAAAGTGTTTCCTATGACATTGGCAGGGAAAGAAAAGCTTGAACAGGAATTAGAGCAATTGAAAACGGTTAAACGTAAGGAAGTTGTTGAAAGAATCAAGATCGCGCGCAGCTTCGGCGACCTTTCAGAGAACTCTGAGTATGATTCTGCAAAAGAAGAACAGGCTTTTGTTGAAGGGCGTATCACAACGCTTGAAAATATGATCCGCAATGCTAAAATCATCGAGGAAGGCGAACTTTCAACAGATGCAGTCAGCCTGGGCCGCACGGTTACATTCGTGGAGCTTCCTGATGGAGATGAAGAATCCTATACAATTGTTGGCAGCGCAGAAGCAGATCCATTCGAAGGCAAGATTTCCAACGACTCTCCTATTGCAAAAAGCCTGATGGGCAAAAAAGTAGGGGACGAGGTTACAGTCCAGACTCCTGGCGGTGAAATGAACGTCCGCATCACAACAATCAAATAAAATATTCAGTCTGCAGTATTTTAGCAGTTTGAAACTTCCAAACCTCGTCAAAACTTTTGACGAGGTGTTTTATTATGCACAGGAAAAGAATGGTTGCCTGGATAAGCATTTGTATTGTCGGCATTGGACTGCTATTGTTCAGGCTGGCTCAGCTGCAGCTGCTGGATACCGAATCATTTTCAAAGCATGACATCAATTTGATCGAGGCGAGTGTCAAACAAAGGTCACAGGAAATGGTCGTGGATAATGGCCGGGGGAATTTTCTCGATCGCAGCGGAGAGCCGCTTTCGTATGAGACTTCTTCCGTACTTGTACTGTTCCCTTTTCTAAAGAGAATGGAATGGGAGGCTGATGAGGTTGCGAGGACAATCGGCGTCTCTGAATCAGCGCTGAAAAAAGCGATTGAAGAATCAAAGGAACCGTTTGCTTTTGGAGATCCAGAACCATTTATCCTAAGCAAATACCAGATGGATGCTATCAATGAACTGAAAATACCAGGTGTATTCGCGGTTGAACGAAAATATCCTCTGTCCCAGGTGCCTGCTTCTCAGCTCCTTGGAATCATCGGGGAAAATGAAGGGCTGCTTAAATCCCGATACGGCGGGAAAGAGTTTCTTCCCAGGACATTAATCGGCCTATCAGGACTCGAGAAAAGCTTTGATGAGTTTTTAGTGGCTGAAGGCAAATCCCGGCTAGTCTATCATGTTGACGGGGAAGGGGCTCCGCTTTTCGGCATCCATGTAAAGTATATTGAGCCCGCGAATCCTTTTTACCCAATCAACCTGCAAACGTCGATTGACAAACAGCTGCAGATGATTCTTGAAGATGCAGTAGATCGGCAAAACATAAAAAAGGGCGGCGCTGTCCTGCTTGATATTGATACGAACAGCATACTTGCGACAGTTTCCCGTCCTGCGATCAACAATGCTGACCCTTTCGCCGATAAGGGGATTGAAAATATGATGGTCAAACAGCATATTCCCGGTTCTGTGTTTAAAACAGTCGTTGCAGCTGCTGCAATCGATGCGGGTCTTGATGATCCCAACCGTAAGTATGACTGCAGCAAAAAGATAAGTGGCGAGCCCGACTTAAAATATGATCATGGAATGCTTAACTTCACCGACAGCTTTGCAAGAAGCTGTAACCGTACATTTGGAGAACTGGCAAGGGAGCTGCAGGAAAAGGATCCGAATACTCTTGAAAGGTATGCAGAAATGCTATCTTTGACCGGCGGTGTGGGATGGCAGGGAGATATTTTCCATCTTGAGGATTTCAGCCAGCTTCAAGATGAGGATAAAGGCAGGGTATTTACATCTGATGATGCAAGGAAGGACAGGAACTTTGCTGCATTGTCAGGTATTGGCCAGAACGAGGTCCGCGCTTCACCGCTGGCAATCGCCAACATGATGGCCACGATCGCACGTGGCGGAGAGAAAGAAATGGTCAGGGCTGTCATGTCCATACAATATCAAAATGGGACCGAAATGACGGAGTTTCCGCAGAGCAAGCTTGCAGGGGAACGAATATCATCAATCACAGCCATGAAGCTGCAGAAGCTACTGCGTGAAGTGGTCCTGAATAAGGAGGGCACAGGAAGATGGTTTCAAGATTTGCCATATGCTGTTGCAGGAAAATCAGGTACAGCAGAAACAGGGATTTTCGATGGGGACAAGCAGCTTCATAATAAATGGTTCGCCGGTTATTTCCCTTATGACCATCCGAAATATGCCCTTGTCACAGTGAACCTTGGAGTCCCCGAGGATCAGGGGGGCGTAAATCCGCTTTTTGCAGATATAGTAAAAGCTGTCTACGACTATAATCACGGCGGTAAAACCACAGGTGTTGAAGCTGATTAGATAGATATAAAATCCTTCAAGTTTTCGGAAAGTCATGGTAGAATGTTGACAGCCTTATAAGGGAGGGAAAGTTCTTGAAGAATGATTATGACAACCTAAATGAGGGTGCCCGTACAAGATCAAGGGCAAAACGCAGAAAGACAAACCTTATTTTAAATAGCCTGATTGTTGTCGTTATTTTACTCATTGCCATCGTTTCATTTAATATTTTCTTCAGCAATGATGAAGGAGCAGCGGATAACAGCCAATTATCAGCAGAAAATGGCAAGGACGCTGGCTCCTCCAAAAAAGACAGTAAAGATAACGAGAGCAATGCTGAAAAAGAAGACAACAGTGAAGACTCTGCTCAGCCGGACGACAGCGCTGCTGATGATACAGAGGAAGATGCCGAGAATGAGCTGGGCGAGCCTGTTGTAACCGAAGGCGGCAGTGATGCCAATGTCAAACAGACGATTGAAAATCCTGATTGGGAACCTGTAGGTACTACCCAATCAGGTGAACATACAGCAGTATTTGACCAGAACTCTGCAGATTGGCAGGAGATGATCCTTGCTTATTCATATGCCACTGGAATTGATAAGAACAATATGACAGTCTGGTGGAATGAAAACGGTGGTGCGCCAAATACAGCACTGGGAACCGTTTCTCAGAAAGGCAGCGACCAGACATACAGAGTATTGATCCAGTGGGTGGATGGCCAGGGCTGGAAGCCTGTCAAAGTGGAAGAATTAATCCAAAATGATAAGCGATAAGGCTAGGGGGCTCATTAAAGAGAGCCCCCTTACTTTTTTGCCTTAAAGTGGACAACTGCAGAATAAAATACCCGGCCTTTTTCATCCATGTGCATCTGGTGTGCAACATGATGTACGCTCAGCATGATCGCTTTATTGATTTCGATTTGTTTGTTAATTTTATTTTCAAGCGACTTTAAATCCAGGGCCTCAAAAAATTCTACTTTATCTTCTATTAAATCAAAGTGCAGATTCATTATGATTCTCCTTAATGTTTTGGCTCAATTAAAAGTAAATTTCGATTTTTAAACTCTGTTTTGTAGTGGAAGGCGCGAGGACTCCTTCGGGATGAAGCGGGACAGGTGAGACCTAGGTAGAAATGGCCCGAAAAGAAGGGGCCATTTTACCCCGCAGGAGCAAAGCCGACGAGGAGGCTCACCGCACGCCCAGGAAGAATTTGCTTATGAAAAAGCCGGCAGCTGGGCTTTTTTATAATTATTCAGAGGAAAGCGAAGTGCCTGGAACGGAAATCAATATCCTTGTTTAACAGAGCCAATGTTTTAGGTTAGTGTTCCATTACGCCTCCTTTTGAAAATGGCCATAAATAAAAAATAGCAAAATCACTATAAAAATAAAACATTTTTTGATAAATTTAAACGATGAGCATATTTGCCGCTGTAACATCTAATTCTAGTACATAGTAACCTGCAGCTGAAAAAAGAAGATTTGGGCTTAATATTAGGAGAGATCGTACATGGCAAAGACGCTATTATACAAAGGCACCATCATTACATGTAACAAAGAGCATGAAGTGATTGAAAATGGAGCGATAGGCTTTGAAGGCGAAAAGATCATCTTTGTTGGCAAAAGCCCCGAGGATGTCTCAGGGTATGATGTCAAAATTGATCTCAAGGGTAATTATGTCCTTCCAGGGCTGGTCAATACACATGGACACACGCCAATGTCACTTTTGCGAGGCTATGCAGATGACCTGCCGCTGCAGACATGGCTTGAAGAGAAGATATGGCCGCAAGAAGAAAAGTATACTCCTGAGTACGCCAAGTGGGGAGCGAATTTATCCATTCTTGAGATGATTCGTACAGGAACGACAGCCTTTGTCGATATGTATGACAATATGGATGAAGTGGCAAAGGCAGTAGAAGAATCCGGCATTCGCGGAGTTCTGAGCAGAGGAGTAATCGGATTTGGCACCGAAGAACTTCGCCAGAGCAAGCTGAATGAGGCCGCTAAGTTCGCATCAAGCTGGAACTGCAAGGCAAATGGCAGGATCACCACAATGCTGTCACCACACTCGCCATATACCTGTTCACCAGAATATATTTCACAGATCATTGAAAAATCTGCCGAGTTGAATGTCCCGCTTCATATACATATGTCGGAAACAAAATATGAGGTGGACATGAATATCACGGAATATGGCCGGACACCAGTAGCGCATTGGGATAAGCTTGGTTTCTTCGACCGGCCTGCCCTTGTGGCGCATGCTGTACATGTGTACGAGGCTGATCTTGAAATCCTAGCCGCAAAGGATGTAAAGGTTTCACACAATATCATCAGCAATCTAAAGCTGGGGAGCGGAATCTCTCCGGTCGGGAAAATGCTTGAAAAAGGAATCACGGTAAGTCTTGGAACAGATAGTGGGGCATCGAATAATAATCTGGACCTGTTTGAAGAGCTGAAGGCCGTTGCGACCATCCACAAGGGAGTATTGCAGGATGCTACGGCCATTACTGCCGAACAGGCGCTGGATATGGCTACCATCCAGGGAGCTGCAGCTGTATGGCAGGCGGATCGCATTGGATCAATCGAGACAGGCAAGGAAGCGGACCTTATTGTCATCGACACGAATCAGCCTTTCTATTACCCGCGTCACAGCCCGGTTTCCCACCTGGTCTATTCAGGTTCAGGGCGGGATGTAAAGGATGTTTATGTCCAGGAGAAACAGCTTCTGGCCGACCGTCAGTTCACGACACTTGACGAAGAAAGAATTTTATTTGAAGCAGATCGAATGTCAAAATTGCTTTAGAAATGATTTTGGAGGAATAAGCTATGAGTATTGGAATAATCGGGGCAATGGATGAAGAAATCCAGCATATCCTTGATTCAATGGAAAATTTTAATACTGAGAAAAAAGCTGGTATAAGCTTCTATTCAGGTAAATTCAATGGGTATGATATTGTATTATGTAAATCAGGGGTTGGAAAGGTCAACGCAAGTGTCTGCACTCAGATTCTGATTGATGAGTTTCAGGCAGCGAATATCATCTTTACAGGAGTTGCGGGTGCAGTCAATCCTGACCTTAAGATTGGTGATATTGTTGTTTCAACCGATTGTGTACAGCATGATATGGATGTAACGGCATTAGGCTTCAAATTAGGGGAAATCCCATATAGTGATGTTTCAGTTTTTAAAGCGGACCCTGCGCTTGTGGATTTGGCAATATCCGCAAGCAAGGAAATTGTTCAAGACAGGAAAATTGTCAGCGGCCGCATCCTATCTGGTGACCAGTTCATCGCCAGCCGTGAAAAAGTCAAATTCCTTCATGACGAACTGCAGGGCAGCTGCACAGAAATGGAAGGTGCAGCAGTCGGGCAGGTTTGCAGCATGAATGAAATCCCATTCGTCATCATCAGATCAATGTCTGACCAGGCAGATGGCTCGGCAGATGTTAACTTCCTGGAATTCACCAAACTAGCATCGAAGAATTCCTATGAAATTGTCAATGAAATGATCAAGAATTGGAATAAATATTAATTAGAAACAATGCCAAATAAATTTTGTAATTGTGTTCCTATAATGATTATAGGTGCACTTTTTTTTATGCAATTATTGTAAAGTTATAAATACTTTTTGCCTTGATAAGTTTTACTCTTAATAAGTTTGTATATCTTTGGGATTAAAATGGTATTTACCATTATTTACATCCCGAAAAAATGTTTAAATATGTTAAAGTAGGGTTGTGGTTAAGTCAAACAATATAGGTGATTAATTTGAACGCAAAGAAACTCTATGAAAAAATGGTTGATTATAAGCAATTCGCCACAGTCCTTTTGACAGCAGGCGTGTTCTTTTATTTAGGTACAATTCTGCCCGCTGAAAGTAAAGTGATGGCTGATATAAAAATTGCTATGGGTGCATCAATTGGATTCCTTGCAGGATCGATCTTGTTCTTTGCATTGGCCAGTAAATACCGAGGCCAGCTGATAGAATCAGAAGAAGGCCAGGAGCTATTGATGAAGAAATAAATTCAAACGTCCTTTAAGGGCGTTTTTTTTATGTGGAAATACGTTAGTAGGTTAATGGCGATTTTTGACGAATACTTTTTTGGAAAAAAAAACTAAAAATAGTTTACAAATGATTGCTTTGTGGATATACTTACCAATGTGATAAAAATAATTCATAAGGAGGTCGAGTGAGATGATCATGATTGACTATTGGAATAACGTAAAAACTTCATATCGTAACGCACATTCGACCGGATCGGACTGGATTATTTAAGCTGTTTTTACTAACTAATACATCCATGCCGCAGGGAGAACTGTGCCCTGCGGCTTTTCTATGCCTATTTTGCCGCAGGGGAGGCTTCCTTGCGGCTTTTTGCGGTGCGTTTGGAAAATTATGGCTGAAGGAAATCGACTGGTAACTAGGAGGAGGTGAATGCAAATGACACTTAGTATCTTATTTTTCACGATTACTATTAACAAACGCAAGGTGAATCTAGAAGAAATGCGCCATGATGAAATGGTGGAAAAAATGATTGAGGAAAACAGAAGCCGACAGGCGATGATGCGCCTGTTTTAAGGGTGGTGACTAAATAATGACCTTGAATATCTTGTTTTTAACGATAACAATCAATAAACGCAAAATGAGTTTAGAAGAGATACACCATAATGAAATGGTGGAAAAAATGATTGAAGAAAACAGAAACCGTCAGGCAATGATGCGCCTGTTTTAAGGGTGGTGACTAAATAATGACCTTGAATATCTTGTTTTTAACGATAACAATCAATAAACGCAAAATGAGTTTAGAAGAGATACGCCATAATGAAATGGTGGAAAAAATGATTGAAGAAAACAGAAGCCGTCAGGCAATGATGCGCCTGTTTTAAGGGTGGTGACTTAATAATGACCTTGAATATCTTGTTTTTAACGATAACAATCAATAAACGCAAAATGAGTTTAGAAGAGATACGCCATAACGAAATGGTGGAAAAAATGATTGAAGAAAACAGAAGCCGTCAAGCGATGATTCGTCCGTTTTAATCTGTTTTAAAATTAACTGCAGAAAGGTGGAAGGAAGATGATTTATAAGATTCAAAGAAGATTGGCTAGCCTGTGGGTGGAGAAGGACACCACCTAACGATGCAGTTGGGAGGTATATTGTATATGTCATTGCATATTTTGCTATTAACGGTTATTTTAAAGAAAAAAAGATCCCGCGATTAGTTAACAAAATGTTCACATCCTGAGCCATTAAAGACCAAATTTATATGATAAATTTGGAGTAAATAGGGGAGAAGCATAAAGGGGTGTGGAGCATGTTCCTGATTGTCATGGGATTAGTTATTTGCGGTGCCGTAGGTTTGATTGTAGCTGCAGAAGTAACTGTTGAGTAAGTTCATAACGAAGCATCAGCCACGGGGCTGGTGCTTTTTACTATTAGAAAGTAAAACTTCCTCGTTTGTCTGACGTTCCCGCAAACAGCCTGATGAAAATTGAAGAGACCGGGCCAATAGCCCGGTCTTGCCTTATTGCCCTTTATTCTTTTTCTTTTCCTTTTCGGCCCGGTAGAATTCATGGAACATCTTCATTAAGGCCCGCTTTTCAATTCTAGAGACATAGCTCCGGGAAATTCCAAGTTCCTTCGCGATTTCGCGCTGTGTTTTTTCCTTTTTCAAATCAAGGCCAAACCGGCCAACGATGACCTCTTTTTCGCGCTCATCAAGGACATCGATATATTCCTTCACTTTTTCAAGCTCCATATTCAGCTGGATTGTATCAATGACATCCTCTGATTCGGATTTAAGGACATCGATCAATGATATCTCATTGCCCTCTTTATCCTGGCCGATCGGATCATGCAATGAAACATCCTTTTTTGTTTTCTTCAATGCCCGTAAATGCATGAGGATTTCATTCTCTATACATCGGGCTGCATAGGTGGCCAGCTTTGTTCCTTTTCCCTCTGAATAACTTTCGATTGCTTTGATCAGTCCGATTGTTCCGATTGATATTAAATCCTCAGCGTCCTCGCCTGTGTTCTCGAATTTCTTGACGATGTGTGCCACCAGCCTGAGGTTATGCTCGATCAGCATATTCCGTGCGTGTGGATCGCCATTTGCCATCAACCTTAAGTATTTCCTTTCATCACTTGCAGACAACGGTTGAGGAAATGCGTTGTTCTTAACATATGAAACAAGGAGAATTACTTCTTTGACTAGATAGCCAAGCGCTGTAAGAATGCCAGACATGTTTCCACCCCCGCTTAATAAGGCTTTCGCCTATACTAAATTCCTATGTACAAATGGGTGGTATTGTGTCTGTCCATACGGAAATATTTTTCTTGCGGCAAAACATTTTTTCCACTTTATCTTTGATTCTGTTAATCCTGTGTGCAGCTTGTTTTGTCACTTTTTAGACCTATAACGTTCACATAAACGAAACAGACATAGACATAGGGGTATAGGTATACTAAGGGTGTAAGGTAAACATCCGATTTCTTAGGAGGAAATAAATTATGGAACAGCAAGCACCATCTTTAGCGGTCATTTTATTGTCTGAAGATCTTGAAAAGCTTCACGCTGGCGCATTGGTTGGCTCAGTAGCTTCCATGTCGGGGATGACAGTAAATGTATTCGTTACAATGAATGCTTTGAAATCATTCAGAAAAGAGAGCTTTGAAAATACGGACTTCATCACAGGAACAATCGGCAAGGAAATGCTGGCTAAAAAAATTCCGCTATTCGATGCACTATTACAGGAAGGCAAAGATATGGGTGAGCTCAATATTTATGGCTGCGCACTTGCGATGGACATCATGGACTGGAAAGAAGAAGACATGATTGACGTGTTTGATGGAGTAATTGGGGTAACAAAATTCCTGGGCATGACTCAGGGAGCAACTGTCATTACAATGTAAGGCCAGGGCAGGATCTCCCTCTGTCAAGCCATTTGGACAAAGATAAGTGGATGATAAGGTCCTGATCTAATCAGGGGAAGAAGCTTTTTGGCGTGCAGGCCTGTCTAGCTTTTCCCCCTCATGGAAAATAAAATTCTATTCTTATTTTAACACAGGCTGTTAAATTTTAATGTTAGTTTTTAAGTCAGTTGATTGTAGTGGAAAGCGAAGCGACTGGAACGAAAATCAGCAGCCTTTTTGAACAGTAAAGAAATATCATATCTATTGGAGGAATAAAACATGAGCGGAGTACAAGTAACCAAATCAATTGATGCTAGAGGAGCATACTGCCCTGGACCATTAATGGAATTGGTAAAAGGAATTAAAACAGCACAGGTCGGCGATGTGGTTGAAGTGCTTTCAACAGATAAAGGATCTGCAGTGGACATCCCCGAATGGGTAAATAAGATGGGCCATGAAATTGCTTATTTGGAAAACGAAGGCGATGTATTCAAAATTGCCGTCAAAAAAGCTAAATAATCTAAGGACGCCAGTGAAAAAACGACGCAATGCTGCAACCAGCAATGTTTTTACACTTCAGGCTGACAGGAGTCTATTTCAGCGTGGAAATCCAGCATAGCAGGAAACAGTTTTCATCAATGAAACAGAAAAAGAGGTGTGGACAAAATGGCTAAGAAAATTGTCATTCTTGGCGCTGGCAGCGCGGGCACTATGGTAGCGAACAAGCTTGCCCGCCAGCTTGGGGCGGAAATCAAAAAGAATGAAGTGGAAATCACACTGATATCCAATACTGAAAAGCATATTTACCAGCCGGGTTACTTATTTATCGCATTCAATGAAAAGCCATCAGAGCATTTCATCAGGAAGCAGGAAGCCCTTGTACATCGATATGTGAATCTTGTGTATGACGATGTAGAAAAAATTGATGTTGAGAAGAAAGCAGTCAAAGGGAAAAGAGAGTACCAGTATGACTATCTGGTTGTCGCGACTGGCTCACATCCGGACTTTGACAGTGTTCCAGGCTTACGAGAGGGGGCACATAACTTCTATACCCTTGGAGGGGCTGAACGACTGAGAGATGACCTGGCGGCGATGGAAAGAGGCAGGATTCTTATTACAATAGATGTACCACATAAATGTCCTGCTGCTCCTCTTGAGCTTGCGTTAATGCTCGATGATTATTTCAGGAAAAATGGAAGACGCAAAGACATCGAAATCAAATATTCCTACCCAATCGGCAGAATCCACTCCTTGGTGCCTGTCGCGGAATGGGCATTGCCTCAATTTGAGAAAAGAGATATCAAGTACGAGACCTTCTTTAATCTTGAAGAAGTCGATCCAAAACGCAAAGTGGCCATTACCATGGATGGATCCGAGCATGAATATGACATGCTGATCACAATACCAGCCCACACAGGTGCTAAAGCAGTGATTGATTCAGGGATTGGGGACGAATCAGGCTTCATTCCTACTAACCGCACCACCTTGAAAATGATTGGCCAGGATGATGTCTATGTCATTGGTGATGCAACCAATCTGCCAATAAGCAAAGCGGGATCAACAGCCCACTATCAATCTGAGTCACTTGTGGCGAACATCATCAGCAGACTGAGCGGCCGTCCTGAGACAGCTGTTTATAATGGAAAGGTAGCATGCTTCCTTGAAAATAGCCTTGATGATGCAAGCATGATTACCTTTGATTACAATAACCCGCCGCAGCCTGCAGAAACCTCTGATTTGCTGCACTGGTTCAAGGCTGTATACAACGAGCTTTACTGGTTGAATGCCAAAGGGATTTTATAGAAGGGGTGGTTGAGATGGCAACAGAAACACCTCAAGCACAAAAAACAGAACAGCACAAACTTATTGGCTTTGCCGATGCTGCTATGAATGCGGTGACCGGCGAGATGGTTTCCAGCATAGCGGAAACGGGTGTGAAAATGGTTGAGATAGCAGATGACCTTCTTCAGCCTGAGACTCTTTCCTTATTAAAAACTTTGCCAGATGTCGCTGAAAGCCTGGAGCGTACATTAATGGAAGTGAAACGTATGGAGGAAAGCGGTGTCCTGAAATCATTGATGCAGCTTGCAGATATGGCTGCGGCCATGAAGGGGGCCATGACCGGTCCTATGGTAACGGACATGGCGGAAAAGGCAATCAAGGGAGTAGAGCTTGCGGATTCATTCGTTCAGCTTGGAGCCATCGATTTAGTGGATGGCATGCTTACTGCATTCCATAATGCTCAGGAAGACACAAAGGAAAAAGAACCTCTTACTTCCATGCAGCTGATGAAGGCAGTTACACAAAAAGAGACAAGAGAAGGTATGACTTTACTGATTTCCTTCCTGCAGCATTTGCCAAAACAATTAAAGTAATAGAAAAGGAGAGGCTCCCTCTCCTTTTTGCTACTTGTATAGTATATCATTCTTCATCGTGGTTAATTTATCAAGCACTCCATTTATATCTTGCTCGGAAACGTCAAACTCTCTGAGACTTGCAGCCAGATGATTGGCGATCGCACCAAAATGCTCGTCATTCAAATTCATCCCCTTATGGGCAAGTTCCATGCTTCTTCCTGAATATTGATTCGGTCCGCCAAGTGCCCAGCTGATGAACAAGGACTGGTGGCGGCGCTGTTTTTCCATGTCTGTTTCCTTGAAAAAGTGGTTGACCGTATCGTCAGCCAAGACCTTTTGATAAAAGACATCCACCACTTTGGTGATTGCATCCTGACCACCGAGTCGTTCATATAAGTTCTCCATTCGTATTCCTCCTGGTCTAAAAAGTAACGTCTCTATTATTTCTTTTTATCCAGTAAAATATGAATGAAACCTTCTGCATCATTTGGAATCAGCCTTATCAAGCCATTTATAGCCGACGCCCCAAACGGTGATCAAGTAATCGTCTGCTGCAAAACCTGCCTTGCGCAGCTTTTCCCTCAGATTGCGAACATGGGAATCTATAGTTCTGTCCTCAGTATTGACTCCATATCCCCAAATTGTTGTAATCAAATGTTCTCGGGTAAAGACCTTATTCCGATTCTGTAAAAAAGAATGAAGCAAGGAGAATTCCTTCGGTGTCAATGGTATGGGACTTTCTTGAAAGTGCAGCTCATAAGAATCAAGATCCAGGCTAAGTCCATTAAATGACAGGATCGAACCTTTCCCTGAATTCCTTCTCAGAACTGCTTCAATCCTTGCGACTAATTCTGCTTCATCAAAAGGCTTGGTCACATAATCATCTGCTCCAATATTAAGCCCTTTAACTATGTCAGGCTTCTCCGACCTGGCTGTTAGCATGATGACCGGAATGTCCCAATGCTTCCGTATTTCCCTGCATGCTTCCCAGCCGTCCATATCGGGCATCATGACATCCAGCAGCACGAGGTCTGCGCGATGTTCCTCCAGGTAGTGAATCGCATCGCTAGCTGTTGTTCTTTTAACACATGTATATCCTAATGGAGTGAGATATAGAGACAGTAAATCCAGCATCCTCGTCTCATCGTCTACGAGAAGAATTGTAGCCATAAAAACTCCTATCCAAGAGCTCTCCCGCTTGAAAAAGCCCTAAAAAAAGTGATTTCTTTCATTTTATAAGATAAATATGAAAAAATTATGCATTTTTGCTTTAGCTTGAACGGATTTTTGCCTTAAGCCCATACCAAAATGGACAGATTCCCATATTATGATAACAGGATATAGAAAAGGAGTGTGAAAGTATGCCTTATGGATATGTGTGTCCGCCTTATCCAGTCCCTTATGGTGCTTATCCTGGATTCTATGGCGGTGGAGGTGCATGGTTTGCACTGTTTATCATCCTTTTAGTAATTGTACTTATTTTTGGCGGATGGTGGTACTTTACTTGTTAAGCAACAAAAGGCTTATGCCTGCAAGGGCATAAGCTTTTTATCGGTCTGGCAGCCTAGTGGGTAAATTTATAGGAATTTTCGAAAAATAACTTTATAATATAATTATAGAGAAAAGGGGGCTTCAACCATGTCAAATACATATTCAGAAGTTTGGAATTTGGAAGTATTCTTTAAAGGAGGCAGTGATTCAGCAGAATTCGCCTTTCATCTTTCAGCAACAGCTGAAAATATCAAAGCATTTCAAACAGAAGTGGAAAACTGGCAGCCTGAGAACAGTACAAACGAAGCTGGGAATCTGGCAAAGCTTGTTGAACTATTCGATGGTGCGGCACGCAAGGTAAGGCAGGCAGGTGCGTTTGTAAGCTGTCTTCAGGCACAGAATACCGAAGACAAAAAGGCTAACCAATTAAGAGCAACTGTTACTGAACTGAGTGCTTCCTTGCAGCATGCACTGACTTCCTTTGACCAGAAGCTTGCTGGTTTCTCAGAGGATGTATGGGAAGGACTTGTCAAGTCCGGCCTTTTAAGTGAACTGAGCTTTGTACTGACTGAGCGCCGTGAACGAGCTGCTGAAAAGCTTTCCGAAAAAGAAGAATCAGCAATCAACGCGTTAAGTGTAGATGGTTATCACAGCTGGGGGCAGATGTATGATCTTCTGGTCAGCAGTACGAAAATCAATTATAAAGATGAGAAGCTATCGGTAGGCCAGGCAGCTAACAAGCTTTCTGATGCAGACCGTGAAGTAAGGAAGGGGATTTTTGATTCCTGGGAAAAGGCATGGGGAGAAAAGGAAGAATTATATGCTAAAACCTTGAACCACCTTGCAGGCTTTAGATTGAATACATATAAGCTCCGCGGCTGGGAAGATGTCTTAAAAGAGCCGCTGGATATAAATAGAATGGAAAAGGACACCCTGGATGCGATGTGGCAGGCAATTTCGGATCAAAAAAAGCCATTTGTCCAGTTCCTTGAGCGCAAGGCGAAGCTCTTAGGACTTGAAAAGCTTAGCTGGTTTGATCTGGATGCGCCAATTGGCAGTGCGGAAACAAAGATGGGCTACCAGGCTGGAGCCGATTTTATCGTGGAAAACTTTGCACAATTCGGCAAGGAAATGGCCGGCTTTGCCAAGATGGCTTTTGAGAACGATTGGATTGAAGCTGAAGACCGTCCTGGGAAATCTCCAGGAGGTTTCCATACATTCTTTCCTGAGAGCAGCCAGTCACGAATTTTCATGACATACTCCGGAACTCCGTCCAACGTTTCAACGCTTGCTCATGAGCTTGGTCATGGGTTCCATACGTATGCGATGAGAGACCTTCATTTATTGAACAGAAATTACGCAATGAATGTAGCTGAAACAGCATCCACTTTCGCGGAAATGATTGTCGCAGATGCAGCATTAAAAAATACGACCTCAAAAGAAGAAAAGATAAGTCTTCTAGAAGACAAAATCCAGCGCTCAGTCGCATTGCTCATGAACATTCATGCAAGATTCCTGTTTGAGACGAGATTCTATGAAGAAAGAAAGCAAGGAGTCGTAAATGCACAGCGCCTGAATGAACTGATGTCAGAAGCACAGCAGGATGCTTATGGCGGGGCGCTTGATGAATATCACCCGCTGTTCTGGGCATCCAAGCTTCATTTCTTTATTACAGGAGTGCCATTCTACAACTTCCCTTATACCTTCGGCTATTTATTCTCACTTGGCATTTATGCTATGGCTCAGGAAGAAGGCGCTGGATATGAAGAAAAATACATCGCACTCTTGAAGGATTCAGCTTCAATGCCTGTTGAAGAATTGGCGCAAAAGCATCTTAATGTCGATCTAACAAAGAAAGATTTCTGGGAAAAGGCCGTCAACATGTGTGTTGAGGATGTAGAAGAATTCCTGGCTCTGACAGAGCAATAAATTTCTAAAATAATTATTGCACAAAGAAAACCCAGCCGCGGCTGGGTTTTTTTAAACTTTCTTTAGTTTGAAAGGACTGACCATTAAAAAGCTGAGCATCATCATAAGGAATAAATACGATTGAGGGGCTATATAGGGAATTGCCAGAAAGCTCAATGTTGCCAGGACTCCAGCCGCGGTTATTGGAAGGCCGGTAAAGTATCCTGTGTTTTCCGAAATATTGAATCTTGCCAGGCGGAATGCGCCGCAGCCGATATAAAAAACAGTGAAGAAAGATCCCGGACCGCCGAAGTCTGATAATATGCCCTGATATATTAATAGTGCAGGTGCTACACCAAATGATATAATATCACTCATGGAATCCAATTGCTTCCCCAGCTCGGATTCAATATTGAATCTTCTGGCAACCATTCCGTCAAAACGGTCAGCCAATGCAGCGATGAAGATAAGCAGCAGGCTTAAATTCAAATTGCCATTCAGGCTGAAAATGATTGCGAAGCCGCCCAAACATAGGTTGGCAAGCGTCAGGACATTTGCCGTCTGGGATTTCAGTTTTTTTAATGTCGAATCCAGGACATCATGTAAAAACATGCATTTCACTCCTTGTATTGAAAAGGGATAGCACTGAGGGTTATTATATAATAATATATAATTCTAAGCTTAATATGCTTTTTCGTAAAGATAACTTTTTAATATTATCGGAGGTATGGTCATTGATTCAAAGTATTTACCGCCTTTTTATAGAATTGACAAACGGCAGGTGGTCTTCAAAAATCCTGCATAAATTTGCACAATCTCCGGCCAGCAGGAGGATCGTTCCTTCTTTCGCCAGAACATATAAAATAAACCAGGACGAAATGGAGAGGCCGATTCATGAATACCCAAGTCTTCATGAGTTTTTCATCCGGAACCTGAAGGAAGGCGCAAGGACGATTGATAGCGATCCCGATTCGGTTGTAAGTCCGGTGGATGCAGTAATTGAAGATCTCGGCAGCATTGAGGCAGACCGTACAATCCATGTAAAGGGAAAGACCTACTCTATCGCTGAAATGCTCGGTGATCGTGAGGCAATGGGCAGATATGAAAATGGAACCTATATGATTTTCTATCTTAGTCCAAGCCATTACCATAAAATCCATAGTCCTTTGTCGGGTAAGGTTGCCAAACAATGGACACTTGGCACAAAGTCATATCCAGTGAACAAATTGGGACTGCGTTACGGAAATTACCCTCTGTCAAAGAACTACCGCAAAATCACTGAAATCAGGCATAAAGCTGGCCTGGCAGCAATGGTCAAGGTAGGGGCGATGTTCGTAAACTCGATTGAAACGACTCATAGTGGAGAAACGCTTCAAAAAGGCGATCAGATGGCTTACTTTACGTTTGGCTCCACAGTCGTGATGCTTTTTGAAAAGGACAGCTTTGCTGTGCTTCCTGCTATTTCGACACCATACCATATTAAATATGGTGAAAAGATTGGGACCTTAAAAGGTTAATGAACCATTCAGGCACAGAGTCTCTGTGCCTTTCTGAGTTATGCGATATAGCAAATACAAATGAATGAAACATGATGGGCCGAAGATGGGGATTGATGGCCGTAAAAAAAATAGCCCTTTGCAGGGGCTGTTAGGAAGAAACTTTTATTCGGTTAGATAATGACCGCCGATGGATCTCCGATTCAATCAATCGAATAAACTCATAGCTAAGATTTAGTTCTCTTGCTTTAAAATAAGACTCAATCAACAGTTCGTCCGAAAGTTTACGCATTCCAGCCATTCACCCCCAAAAGGATACTTCTAAACCTTTTAATCCTTGCATATTATTGTAAGTTATTTCGTTCTACCCCTACTCTATCAGAACGAAACTCGCAGAACAACCGTTCTGGTTATCCACAATATCCCGTGGATAACCTGTGATTAATTTGTTTATAAATGGGAAGAAAGTAATGGGTTCAATGTGTATTTTGTGCATAAGGTTATCCACAACGTTGGAAATCGTTGGATTTTGTCGAAAAGTTTTTTGAATTTATTATTTGGCAGCAGTTTTTAAGTAAGTTCTTTTCTAATACCTTGTTGCTATTCTATATGCTTTTGAAATCCAATAATCTAAATTGTTTTTTAAAGAAGGCTTTGCAATAATAGGCTGTTGATTTCCGTTCCAGGCGCTTCGCTTTCCTCGGGGCGTGCGGTGAGCCCCTCGTCGCTTTGCTCCTGCGGGGTCTCACCAGTCCCGCTTCATCCCGAAGGAGTCTGCGCGCCTGGAACGAAGAGCAACAGGATCATAATTCAATATTTGTGTAAGCTACAATCTTTGCCAATACAGCCTTTAAGAAATTGAACTGAATTTTAGTTCTTTGTCGAATGGACATCATGTTTTTTGTTATTTTTGAAGCCCTTTTGATGTTTACTTTGAAAGGTAGGGTAAAATTGGGTATGATGTTAACGTTATGATAGGAACTAAATTAATGAGGTGTAATGAAATTGCTAAAGCATTTTTTGCCTGACCAGCATGTGAAAAGTATATTTGATATCACTCCAGATAGCTTAGCGGAAAAAGGCGTAAAGGGGATTATAACGGACCTCGATAATACGCTTGTTGAGTGGGACCGTCCCCATGCGACACCGAAGCTGATCGAATGGTTCGATAATATGAGAAAGCATGAAATACTTGTAACGATTGTTTCCAATAATAATGAAAACAGAGTTAAATCATTTTCCGATCCGTTGCAAATTCCTTTCATCTTCCAAGCAAGAAAACCGATGACCAGAGCCTTTAATAAAGCTTTGAAGCAGATGGGGCTTCGCAAGGAGGAAACGGTCGTAATCGGAGACCAGCTGCTTACTGATGTGCTTGGTGGCAACAGAAGCGGATTCCACACGATACTGGTTGTACCAGTAGCAAAAACGGATGGATTTGTAACAAAATTCAACCGCAAAGTTGAAAGAAGAATTTTAAATTGGTTCAGGAAACAAGGCAAGTTGAATTGGGAGGATTAAGCATTGAACGAACAAATTGTCTGCACAGGCTGTGGCGTGAAAATACAGACGGAGAATCAGGAGCAGCTGGGCTATGCTCCGCCTTCATCACTTGAAAAAGAGGTCATTGTCTGCCAGCGCTGCTTCCGGCTGAAAAATTACAATGAAATACAGGATGTCAGCCTGACCGATGATGACTTCCTGAAGATTTTGAATGAACTTGGCAAGAGGGACGCTTTAATCGTCAAGATTGTCGATATCTTTGATTTTAATGGCAGCTGGCTTCCCGGGATCCATCGCTTCGCCGGAAGTAATCCGGTACTTTTAATAGGGAATAAAGCTGACCTGGTCCCGAAATCTGTTAAACCTCGAAAGCTGATCGATTGGATGAAGAAAGAATCAAGAGAGTTGGGCTTGAATCCGATTGATGTATTCCTTGTCAGTGCAGCAAAGGGCTTCAATATAAAGGAGGCAGCAGCTGCGATTGACGAATACCGCGATGGCAGGGATGTTTACATTGTCGGCTGTACCAATGTAGGCAAATCTACTTTTATCAACCGGATCATCAAAGAAGTGACAGGGGAAGGGGATGTTATCACAACATCCCATTTTCCTGGGACTACCCTTGACATGATTGAAATCCCTCTGGAGGATGGCAAGGCAATTGTCGATACTCCTGGTATTATCAATCATCATCAGATGGCACATTACGTAGACAAGCGTGATTTGAAATTCATCACGCCTAAAAAAGAAATAAAGCCGAAAATTTATCAGCTGAATGAAAATCAGACTTTATTTTTTGGCGGACTGGCACGATTTGATTATATTTCGGGAGGCAGAAGATCATTCGCCTGCTATGTTCCCAATGAAATCAACATTCACCGCACCAAGCTGGAAAATGCTGATGAGCTATATGAAAATCATGCAGGCGAGCTGCTGACGCCGCCTCGCCGGGAACAAATGGATGAATTCCCGGAACTCGTCCGCCATGAATTTACGGTGAAAGAGCCAAAGACAGATGTTGTGTTTTCCGGTCTTGGCTGGGTAACAGTTAATGAAGCAGGTGCGAAGATAGCAGCCTATGTGCCTAAAGGTGTCAGTGTTCTGCTGCGCAGGTCATTAATTTAATTTCTTAAAAAAGGCGGATGAGGCAGAATGAAAAAACTATTTGGCGTCATTGGGGATCCAATCGGACATTCAATGTCTCCTGCCATGCACAATGATTTATTTGGACTTTATGGTATCGATGCTGCCTATCTCCCATTCCATGTATCCAAGGATCAGCTTCAACCTGCAGTAGAGGGGCTAAAGGCATTAGGAGCAAGCGGCTTTAATGTTACCATCCCGCATAAAACCGCCATTATGCAGCTCCTTGACCATGTTGATCCTTTGGCACAGGCAATTGGTGCAGTTAACACTGTAAAAAATGAAGGCGGGAAACTTATTGGTTTTAATACAGATGGTCCTGGTTTTGTTAATGGGCTAAAAGCACAGGTTCCGGATCTTGTATCGAGATCTGTCCTGATCATTGGGGCTGGCGGCGCGGCGCGGGCTATTTATTTTTCAATGGCACAAGCAGGAGTCAGTCGGATTGACATTTTTAACCGAACAAAGGAAAAGGCGGAAAAGCTGATCATGGCTTGTCCATACAATGTTGAATCCAGGGTAGTGGATCAAAACGAAGCAGAACAAAATCTTATGGATTATCAGCTGATTATCCAGACAACTTCAATTGGCATGTCTCCGGATCTGGATTCTAAGCCTTTATCTCCTCATCATGTTACGGATAAAGCCTTCGTCAGCGATATTATCTATAATCCGCTCCAGACAGCATTTTTAGAGGAAGCCTCACAAAAAGGGGCTTTGACACAAAACGGAATTGATATGTTTGTATACCAGGGAGCGCTTGCTTTTGAAAAATGGACAGGCATTTTCCCGGATACTGAAAGAATGAAAGCAAATGTTTTAAGACATTTAGGAGGATCTGCATGTTAACAGGGAAGCAAAAACGTTTTTTAAGATCGAAAGCACATCATTTAAACCCGATTTTTCAAGTTGGCAAAGGCGGGGTAAATGATAATATGGTAAAACAAATTGAAGAAGTCCTTGAAGCGCGTGAGCTGATTAAAGTGAGCATCCTTCAAAATTGTGATGACGACAGGGACACTGTGGCTGAACAGCTTTCCCGCGGTGCGAAGGCTGAGTTGGTCCAGGTGATCGGCAACACAATCGTTCTTTATAAGGAGTCGCGCGAAAATAAACAACTAGTTCTTCCTAGATAATTCGGGAGGTGGCAGTTTGAGAAAAGTGGGCATTCTTGGCGGGACGTTCAACCCTCCGCATATGGGGCATTTGGTGATTGCAAATGAAGTTTTGAATGCATATGAGCTCGATAAGATTTGGTTTATGCCAAATCAGGTGCCTCCCCATAAAAGTGTGGCCTCGCCTGTCAGCAATGAGGACAGGATCGCGATGCTTGAACTGGCGATAATGGATAACCCAAGCTTCAGAGTGGAAACTGTCGAGCTTGACAGAAGGGGTCCATCTTATACGTATGAAACGATGAAAATATTGAAAGATATGTATAAAGATATTGATTTCTACTTCATCATTGGCGGTGATATGGTCGAGTATCTGCCTAAATGGCGGGAGATCGGCCAGCTGCTTGAAATGGTCAAATTCATCGGAGTCAGCAGGCCGTCCTATGAGGATCATTCCGAATACGATATACTTTATGCCAAGACACCTCAGATGGATATATCCTCCAGCATGATCAGAGAGAGAGTAAAGGCAGGCGAGAGCATCCGTTATTTGCTTCCGGAGCCTGTCAGGGCATATATAGAGGAGCATGGTTTATATGGAACGTGAAAAAGCACTTGAAATGGTCAAAACGCAGCTGACTGACCACAGATATGTCCATACGGTTGGTGTGATGGAAACTGCCATCAAGCTTGCTGAAAAATATGGGGCAGACAAAAAGAAAGCAGAACTGGCTGCTATTTTTCACGATTATGCTAAATTCCGTCCTAAGGATGAAATGAAGCAAATTATTGTTGAACAAGCTATGCAGCCGCTGCTGCTGGAATACAATAGTGAGCTATGGCATGCGCCTGTTGGAGCATACCTGGCTGAAAGGGAAGCGGGCATCGATGATGGGGAAGTGCTTGATGCTATCCGCTACCATACATCAGGAAGGGCCGGCATGTCCTTGCTTGATAAAATTATCTATTTGGCAGATTATATCGAGCCTGGCCGCCATTTTCCCGGAGTAGAGGAAGTCAGGACCATGGCAGAGGAAAATCTGGATCTAGCTCTGCTGCAGGCAATGAAAAATACAATCCAGTTTCTGATGAAAAAGAACCAGCCGGTTTTTCCAGATACTTTTAACGCGTATAACAACATGGTAAAAAATTCAGGAGGATGATTTGATGAGCGAACGCGAATTATTATTGACAGCAGTAAAGGCAGCAGACGATAAAAGAGCAGAAGATATTCTGGTATTGAACATGAAGGGGATTTCCCTGATTGCAGATTACTTTATTATCTGCCACGGGAATTCAGATAAGCAGGTCCAGGCAATCGCCCGCGAAATCCGCGAAAAGGCACTGGAAAAAGGCCATGAGCTGAAGAGGATGGAAGGCTTTGATGAGGCAAGATGGGTTCTGATTGATATTGGCGATGTTGTTGTCCATGTGTTCCATAGGGAGGAAAGAAGCTACTATAATCTTGAACGTCTATGGGGAGATGCTCCAATCGAAAATGTGGAGAGCGAGCTTAATTAATGTCTTACGAACGATTTGCTTACCTGTATGACCAGCTTATGCAGGATGTCCCATATGACCAATGGGTGACTGTTCTCGAGCAATACTTGGCCAAACATAATGTCGAAGGCAGAAAACTGCTGGATCTTGCCTGCGGGACCGGGGAGCTTTCAATTAGGCTTGCCAGAAAAGGCTACGAGGTTTCCGGTGCAGACCTGTCGTCTGATATGCTGTCGGTCGCAAAGGATAAAGCAGATGGGCTTTCATTGCCAATCCAGTTTTTCCAGCAGGATATGACCGAGCTTGATGAACTTGGCGAATTCGACATAATCGGGATTTTCTGCGATTCCCTTAACTATTTGAAGGATGAGCAAGCCGTCAAGAAAACATTTGAAGGGGTGAACCGCCTTTTGAAAAGAGGCGGATTGTTCCTGTTTGATGTTCACTCAATCTATAAAATGGAACATATTTTTGCTGATGCCACCTTCACCTGGGATGACGAAGAAATCACTTATATCTGGAACAGTTTTACCGGGAAAGATCCATACAGTGTGGAGCATGAACTAACCTTCTTCGTTCTTGATCAACAAACGGGAAAGTATGACAGAATTGATGAACTGCATTTTCAGCGTACATATCCTGTGAATTTTTATAAAGATCTTCTTGAGCAGACTGGCTTCAAAAACATAGAGATCATCGGCGATTTCACATTCTCAGAGCCAGCGCCGGACGCGGAGAGAATATTTTTCGCCATGATCAAACCATAAAAAACAACTCCCAGCTTGGGAGTTGTTTTTTATATGGTAAAATTGTCTGTAAAAAAAAGCAGGGAATTTGCAGTTGTATGCAGGATTTTTAATGAAAGTGTCGAATTTAATCTTTATCAAATAAATCCCGCACCTTTTCAAGATCCTCATCAAACTTCCTGTGGGTCGCCTGAAACACCTTCTCAAACATATCTCCTGTTTCACTATCCAGTACTTTAATGCCTTCTCCCGTGATTCCACCCTTTACGCATACCTTTTCCTGAAGTGTTGGCAAAGTATAATGCTTCTTTCTAAGCAGCTCTCCAAGTCCAACAAGCATTTCACTGGCAAGTGTAGTAGCAGTGTGTTTATCGATTTCAGTTTCTTTCACAGCAGCTGTAATAAAGCTTTGGACGAGATGGCTGAAAAAGGCTGGACCGCAGCTGACAATATCTGACGCTACACGTGTGATTTTCTCGTCGATCTCTACAGGAACAGAAATCTTCTGGAATATCATTTGAAAATAGGTTTTCCACTCCTCTGCGCAATGTTCTCCATACGTAAAAAGTGCCACTCCTGCCAGAGCCCGGTTTGTTATGCTCGGAATGATCCTCATGACAGAACAAGGGACAGTCCGTTCAAGCTGTTCCACACTAATGGGACTTGTAATAGATATGATACATTTTTGCTTTGTCAACGCTGGCTGGATTTGTTCAAGTACGTCCCATACCTGTAAAGGTTTTACGCATATAAAAAGCGCATCACAGCTTTGTGCAACCTCCAAAGCGTTTTGCCCAACCGTTGCCTCGGGATATATTTTTTGAATCTCTAGAGCTTTGGATAAGGTTCGATTTGTCATCATCATTGAAGAAGGGGAAACGGCATTCCCATCAATAAGAGCTTCGGCGAGAATTCTCCCCATATTCCCAGTGCCTATTATCCCTAATTTCATAACCCTTCCCTCCTTCACACATTTATTCTCCTATATCCTTATGTTTTTAGCTTTCGGAATATGACATTGAAAGGTGCTGAACCCAAATGGATTGGATCAAGGAACACAAAATGTATATTGCAGCGGGAATAGCTGCCGCTTTATTTTTCTTCTATACGTATATAGATTTGAAAAGGGACATTCCCGCAGTGGAAGAAGCAGCTCCAGTTGTAATGGAATCTCTGCCGGAAAACACTGAAGAACCTGTGGAGGCCCCGCCGCTTGTCATGATGGCTGACATAAAGGGGGCTGTCAATAAGCCAGGGGTATATGAAGTTGGAGAGGAAGACAGGGTGGTTGATATCATCGAGAAGGCAGGAGGACTGGCTGCAGATGCAGATGCCAGTGCTCTCAATTTTGCCATGAGAGTTTCTGACGAGATGGTGATTTATGTTCCAAGAAAAGGCGAAAACCTCGGTGAAGTGGAGACTATAGTCCAATCAAGTGAGCAGGGAGAAGGAAGCAAGACTGTCAATCTTAATAAAGCGTCCAAAACAGAGCTTGAAACTTTGCCTGGTATAGGGCCTTCCAAAGCGGAGGCGATCATTGAATACCGGGAAACGAACGGACCTTACAAAACTATTGAAGATTTAAAATCGATCAGCGGCATAGGCGATAAAACTTTCGAAAAATTACAGGAATTAATTTCGGTAAAGTAGCCCCTTCAAATTGAACTGCCGGAACAGAACCAGTAAAATTAATGATAAAGGTTGATAAATGACAATATGGGTATTACCTTAAAAGTTGCTTGGGGGGAACATCATGGCAAGAAAAAGCTGGGATCAATACTTTTTGGATATTGCAGAGGAAGTTGGCTCTCGGTCCACATGCCCGAGGCTGCATGTAGGCTGTGTAATTGTAAAGGACAAGCATATAGTGTCTACAGGTTATAATGGTTCAATCCATGGCCATGAGCATTGTGAAGACGCAGGGTGCCTGATCAATGAGCAGGGAAGATGCATCAGGACGCTCCATGCTGAAGAGAATGCTGTCCTTCATGCTGACAGAGGCTTATTGAAAGGAGCGACTGCATTTGTGACGCATGAACCGTGTGAAAAATGTGCCAAGACACTGGCGCAATCAGGTGTCATCAGGGTCGTTTACCGCAGTGCTTATCCTAATGAATGGAATGATATTTTTCTCAAGGATGTCGAGGTTGTGCACTTGCCAGAATAAATCCAAAAACCTTAGAAAAGAGCCTGAATTATGAAACAGATACCATCCCGCCGCCTGAGTTTGAAGGGGCAGTTATTCTACACAGCTGCATCCTCGCTGCTGGGCCTTTTGAGTATGCTGGAAAATTTGTATTTGTATGGAGGGGCTTTCATACTGTCCATTCTTTTGCTGCACAGGTTTAAAGGATCATCTAACAAATTGCTGGCTCTGCTGATCATGATCTTTTTCATCTTCATGGGGGCGGGATATCTTGAAGAATATCACAATATCTCTCATTTCTCTGGTAAAGAAAAAGAATTTGTGATTCTTTTTGACGGGGAGGTCAAAATAGATGGCGACCTTCTCCTGGCCTATGGTACTGCATACCCAGCCAAAGAAAAAGTAAGCGTCAGATACAGATTTGAAACTGCTGAAGAAAAAAATTCATATAAGAACCGCCTCCTTTCAGGTTATGCCTGCAAAGCAGGCGGAACCCTCGAACTTCCCCAGGAAGCAAGGAATCCAAACGCCTTCGATTATAAAAATTATCACTATCACAACGAAATCTTCTGGACCATCGATATTGACTATCTTCCTTTTGAACAATGTACTGATCAATACAGCAGCTTCAAAACTGCTTTGCTCCGTTTTCGGCAGCAGGAAATCGAATTAATGGTAAAAAGCTTTCCAAAGGAAACCGCAGCTCTCTCTGCAGCTCTCTTATTTGGAAATAGAGACTTATTTAACCCGGAAACAGAAAGGTCTTATCAGAAAATCGGCGTTGTGCACCTTCTTGCTATCTCAGGGCTGCATGTCGGATTGCTCGCAGGCATGCTCTATTACTTTTTAATAAGACTGGGTTTAACCAGGGAAAAAACGGATTTATTTCTGCTGGTATTTTTACCGTTTTATGCAGTGCTGACCGGACTGGCTCCCCCGGTAATAAGGTCTGCAGCCATGCTGATGCTCTTAATCGGTGCAAAACGAATTCATTGGAGATTGACATCAATGGATGCCATTTCAATCGCATTCATGCTGATAACGATTACAGACCCGTATATCATCTATGATCTTGGATTCCAGCTATCATTTTCTGTAAGCTTTTCCCTGCTTCTTTCCGCTCCCAAACTCCTTAAGGCGAACACCTCGTTTTTGGCGCAGACTGCGGCAGCCTCAATGATTTCCCAGCTAGCAAGCATGCCGGTAATCCTGTACTCCTTTTATGAAATTTCCGTCATCTCCATCATTGCAAATCTGCTTTTTGTCCCGCTGTTTTCTTTCATCCTGCTTCCGCTATTGCTGTTTACCTACCTTATCGTTAAGATGATTAGCGGCATCCCTGATTTCTATTTGATTGTTCTTGAAAAATTAATAAAGATAGTCAATCATGCTTCAGGCCTGCTGGCCGAGGTTCCTGGTTCCACCCTTATCACCGGCAGGCCTGCAGCTGCGATTGTGGTTTTTCAAATTTTTCTTATTCCGATATTTTTTAGCCTTTATGAAAAAATCATGTTGAAGAAACTCAGGCCAAAAGTATGGATCTTCCTGCTGCCATTCCTTCCGGTGACCATTCAGCTTATCAGTCCTTTTTTAAATCCATATGGTCAAGTTATGTTTATCGATGTTGGACAGGGCGACAGCATTTTTATTCAGCTGCCGTTCAACAAAGGTAATTATCTGATTGATACAGGCGGAAGAACAGGTTTCGACCGGCAGGGTTGGCAAGAAAGAGGGGAAGTATTCGATCCCGGAAAAGATATCGTTGTGCCGCTGCTGAAAAGTGAAGGAGTCAGCAGTCTGGACAAGCTCATCCTGACACATGGAGATACCGATCATATTGGGGGAGCGATGGCTTTGTTTAAAGAAATTCAGGTAAACCAGTTGATTTTGCCGAAGGGTAAGGAAAGGTCAGAACAAGAGGCAGTTATCATGAAGATGGCCACAACTGAAGGAACACGGATTTTGGCGGCAGGCGCTGGATCAGGCTGGGCATCAGGCGGCAGCAGGTTTTTCATCCTCAATCCGGAAAGCGATACAGGTGACCGGAATGACAATTCCATTGTCTTGTTAGCGGATGTAGGGGGCAAGAAATGGCTATTTACAGGTGATTTGGGGATGGAGGGGGAAGAGCGTCTGATCGGCAAAATAGGAGCACTTGATATCGATGTTTTGAAAGCGGGTCACCATGGCAGCAAATTTTCAACCTCAGAAGGCTTCGTCAGCAGCCTGAAGCCTGAAATTGCAGTGATTTCAGTTGGGGCAAAGAACCGTTACGGCCATCCTGGAAAGGAGGTGATCGACAGACTGGAGGAACATCAGATAAACATAATGCGCACAGATACTGATGGCGCTATAATATACAAATTCAGGGGAGATGCAGGAACATTTTTCACCCAGATTCCATAGGATATATCAAGAATATGGACCATTTATCCCCGAAAAATCAATGTGTTTACAAATGAAAAGAGACTGCATAATGAAATGCAGTCTCCGTAACTTTAACCTATGTAGCCGTGATTAACTCCCGATTAACTGCACGACTGTCGCAATAATGAACATTGTTGCGAAGAATCCAAAAGAAACTCCGAATCCAACACCTGAGTCAACAGCGTCATTGCGATTGCTTTGGACATTCTCTTCAAATTGATTCACAGTCAAAACCCCCCTATTTCCTTAATAGTATAAGCGATTCATTTTAAAAAATCCAGTACTGTCCTGACAGCAATTCAACCCTTTTTTAAAAAGGCAGTTACGCAAGGATAGTTATAGACAAATTTCTTTTATGAGAAGGCTTATCCGATTTGACAAGGATTGTCACAAATACTTTTCCCGCCTGGTGCAAAAATAATCTTACTAAGATTCACCGCTGGTAAATAAGTATCCTAGGCCTTATCATCCAGCGTTCAATATAAATAGGGGAATTGGACCGGGATGGCTGGCCAATTCCCTTAGAATGCTTGTCAAAATGTCCAAGCTTCTTTACGATAGGATTATGGCAAAAAAGTATTGATCGGAGCGAAGGACATTGGTAGTGGATGTATGGAAGAAAATTAACAAAAAGCAGATTGATCCTGTTTATTTATTATTTGGGACGGAAGCTTTTCTTATAAATGAGACGAAGCAGCTGTTAATTGAACATGTTCTGGATGAGGAAGAAAAGGACTTTAACTTATCGGTATACGATTTGGAAGAAACACCAATCGAGGCAGCACTCGAGGATGCGGAAACCTTTCCGTTCATGGGTGAAAAGAGGCTTGTGATCCTGCAAAATCCTTCTTTCTTAACATCTGAAAAATCAAAAGGGAAGGTTGAACATAATGTTGGCAAGCTGGAGGAATATCTTGCTCAGCCTGCTCCGTATTCGATTGTTGTCATTTCAGCTCCTTACGAAAAATTGGATGAACGGAAAAAAGTCACAAAGGAATTGAAACGAAAAGCGACCGTTGTTGAAGCCAAGAAGCTGACAGAGCAGGAATTAGTCGCATGGATCAAGAACCGGGCAGAGACTGCAGGTTCCGAGATTGACAGAGATGCGATTGAACTGCTTTTGTCACTATCCGGAACAAATCTTTTCATGCTGACTTCAGAAATCGATAAACTGGTCCTTTACGCCGGGGATCAGAAGAAAATTGACAGGGACATGGTTGATAAGCTGACGGCAAGGTCGCTTGAACAGAATATTTTCAGCCTAGTCGATAAGGTAGTCCACCGAAACGTAGAAGCAGCATTAAGGATTTATTATGATTTATTAAAACAGAATGAAGAACCAATCAAGATTTTATCCGTTATTACAGGACAGTTCCGCCTGATTTATCAGGTTAAGGAGCTTTCGCGCAAAGGATACGGACAGCAGCAGATTGCTGGTGCACTGAAAATCCATCCATTCCGGGTCAAGCTTGCAGCCGGACAGGCTGGCTCCTTCTCCGACGAAGAACTGACCAGGATCATGAAATTGCTGGCGGATGCTGATTATCAGATGAAAACTGGCGGGATGAGGAAGGAAATGCTGATCGAAATGATCCTTTTCCAGATAAACGGCAGGAAATAAAAAAAAACGACCCGGAATGGGTCGTTTTTTGTCTATTAAAAATTAACCGTTAGCGTTTAATTTTTTCATTAGACGGGCTTTTTTGCGGGCTGCAGCGTTCTTATGGATAAGACCTTTAGCAGCTGCCTTATCAAGCTTGCTAGCAGCTTGAGCGAAAGAAGCTGTTGCTTCAGCATCGTTGTTCACGATTGCTGCTTCTGCTTTCTTAACCGCTGTACGCATAGTAGATTTTACAGTGCTGTTTTGAGCTTTGCTCGCTTCACTTGTTTTTACACGTTTGATTGCAGATTTAATGTTTGGCATTCCGTTCACCTCCTAAAAAAGCATCGAGATTTTATGGAACTCGACATTTCCAGTACATTTCTTATTTATTAAGAACAAATGATATTTTATCAAACAGGTTCTAATATTGCAATACTCTGCTTCAATTTAACTCTAGTGTAACATGAATGTTTTTTTAAATAAAAGGAAAAGATAGGCAATAGTATGCTGATTTGACAGCCAAACCGAAGGTGGAGGAATGCGAGTATGAATGAATCAATAGATTTGAGCATGTATTCGATCAGGACGGACCTGGCCGTAGAAGCACGGGAGATGGTGCTGGCAGACCAGGCTGCTACAGTACATGGACAAGAGAATCTCTCACATATAGAAGGCGTCATTATCAAAGAAAAAGAAGAAAATGATATAAAAATATCTTTAGTGGAAGTAACACCAGAGGGCGAAAAGAATCTCGGAAAAAAACCAGGGCAATACCTAACGATCGAGGTTGTCGGCATCCGTCAGCAGGATAGTGAGCTGCAAGGGAAGGTAGAAAAAGTTTTTGCCACGGAATTTGCCCATTTCCTGAAACAGGCAGGGATCAATCAAGATGCATCGGCATTGGTGGTGGGGCTTGGAAACTGGAATGTGACTCCTGATGCCCTTGGACCGCTAGTCTGTGAGAATTTGCTGGTAACAAGGCATTTATTCGAACTGCAGCCAGAACAGGTTGAAGAAGGATATCGTCCGGTCAGTGCGCTCTCTCCTGGCGTAATGGGTCTTACCGGTATTGAAACTTCCGATATTATTTTCGGAGTAGTTGAAAAAACTAAGCCTGATTTTGTGATCGCAATCGATGCGCTTGCCTCCCGTTCGATCGAAAGGGTGAACGCAACCATCCAAATCTCGGACACAGGCATCCATCCTGGTTCCGGTGTCGGGAATAAAAGAAAAGAATTAAGCAAGGAAACACTAGGTATCCCGGTTATCGCAATCGGTGTGCCTACTGTGGTCGATGCGGTTTCGATTACAAGCGACACAATCGACTTTATCCTCAAGCACTTCGGAAAAGAAATGCGGGAAGGCGGTAAACCTTCAAGATCTCTTGTACCGGCGGGAATGAGCTTTGGAAAAAGAAGGAAGCTAACTGAAGAGGATCTTCCGGAGGAACAGCATCGCCAAACCTTCCTTGGCATGATAGGAACGCTGGAGGACGAAGAAAAGCGCAAGCTGATTTATGAGGTGCTTTCTCCTCTCGGCCATAATCTGATGGTAACGCCTAAGGAAGTGGATGTCTTTATCGAGGATATGGCCAATCTGATTGCGGGCGGCCTGAACTCGGCACTGCACACAAAAATCGACCAGGATAATACCGGTATGTATACTCATTAAATGAAAGTTTGTTTCAAATATATTAAAAAACGGATCGTGGTTCTATCTTTTCTGGCCAAGTCATAACATTTACTAGACTTGCACAGAGAGGTGGAACAATGAGAATCAATAAAAGATCTGGAATCATCGTAGCTGTCCAAGGGACTAATCTGGTAAAAGCGGCACTAGCATTTGTATTCTTTCTCATTGGTATTTTTTCAATCAGCGGGATCATGACCTCGCTGCGTCCTGAATATCGGATTACTTCCAATTCAGTGAACCAGGCGGCAACCAACCTGAACGGACAGCTTCTGTTCTCACTGATGGGCTGGGAGAACCACCAGTTCCTGCACGCCCTTCCAAAGGAGCACCAGGCGCCCAAGCTGACCAATGTGATGTTCAAGCTTTCAACCAATATCAATCTGGATGATCCGCGGAGCTTGCTGGGAAGAGAGCTGCCAGGCTTCTCCTTGTTTGACGGCAAGATTCTTGTAGCAGGCGAGGGTACCAACTATACAAATATGCCGATGGAAAGTGCGCCTCCGATCGAAATTTTGAAAGCGGAACAGGAGGCAACCTTGCAGAATACCCATGAACTTCCGCCAGAACCTAAAACAGATGCTGGAAATGCCCCATTAACCACCGGTGATAAAAAAGCAGTGTACATTTATTTTACTCACACACGGGAATCTTACCTTCCGTATCTAAAAGGTGTGACTGATCCGGACAAGGCTTACCATTCAAAGCTGAACATCACGAAAGTTGGCGATCAGTTGAAAGCGGGTCTTGAAAAGCGGGGAATAGGCACAGTCGTAGACAAAACCGATATCATGGCGAATCTTAATAAAAAAGGGCTCGGATTCGGCAAAGCTTATCAAGAATCACGGCCTGTAGTAGAGGCGGCAATGACAGGCAACAGAGATCTTCAATATTTCATCGACATCCATAGGGATGGATACCGCAAGGATAAAACGACCATCCAGATCAATGGAAAACCGTATGCCAAGGTCGCATTTGTCATCGGCGGTGAAAACGCAAATTACGAAAAGAACCTTGCCCTCGCAAAAAAACTTCATAATTTGTTAGATAAAAAATACGGCAAGGGACTCAGCCGCGGGATTGTTGAGAAAAAAGGCGCGTCAACGAACGGGAAATTCAATCAGGACTTATCAGAGAACGCCTTGCTCATCGAATTTGGGGGCGTGGATAATACCTTCGAGGAATTAAACCGTTCCGCTGACGCCATAGCCGATGTATTCAGTGAATTTTACTGGCAGGCAGAAAAAGTAGGAGCGCCAGTCCAGCAGCAACCTGATAAGAAATAAAACAAGCAAGGTGATCGAGATGAAAATGTTTATGCTTAAAAGCTTCATGCTAGCTTCTTTAATGTTCCTTTCCGTACTATTCGGCATGCAGCAGGCAAACGAAGGCATCCATAAAATGAAAGGCTACGACGATCCTCAATTCAAAAGCGCATTCAAGATTAAAGAGGAAAAAGACGGAACCTACCAGAGCGCCATCCTGGGCAACGATGTCTCCAGCCATGACCTCGAACAAAAAAGAAAAAAGCTCGAAGAAATGAAAGCTTATAATTTTTTCTCATCACTGGGAAAGACACTCGCAGAAGGTATCTCGCTTGTTATGGAAAAAACAGTGGATTTGTTAACAGGGAAGTAGGGAAGCAGCGGGGTAGGCCCGCTGTTTTTTTCTTTTTGGGGTAGGGAAAAAGCTTATTGGTTACCAAAATCCGTGAGCAGCGGAAAAAATGTAACCAATGCAGCGTATTGTTGACTCAAATTCCGGGAGCATTGAAAAAAAGGTAACCAATGAATCTGCTTGGGATCCGAAAATGAGGTGCCACTAATGATCCATACGCCCCCATATTTTATGGAAAACAATGCAAATACACAGAGAACGTTTTAGGACAGTTTTTGCTGCGCAGCATAAAATATAAAAGCAATCATACTGAAGAAGCACAAGAAGATATTTACCGATTAACCAAACAATCCTATCCCTGCGCAGCCTGCACTTTTCGTTTTTCATTGAATCTTGATATTCCTGCTGATATAATCAACAATAGTGTACATGCGCGAGTATAGTAGGAGTGAACGCAATGAACAGAGAAGATAGACTTAATAGACAAAGTAAAATACGAAATTTTTCGATTATCGCCCATATTGACCATGGTAAATCGACACTGGCTGACAGAATCCTTGAAAAAACGAACGCTTTGACTGCGCGTGAGATGAAGGATCAGCTATTGGATTCCATGGATTTAGAGCGTGAGCGCGGAATTACGATAAAATTGAACTCAGTACAATTGAAGTATAAGGCAAAGGATGGAGAAATCTATACCTTCCATTTGATCGATACTCCAGGGCACGTCGACTTTACCTATGAGGTTTCTCGAAGCCTTGCAGCATGTGAAGGAGCAGTTCTTGTCGTCGATGCGGCACAGGGAATCGAGGCACAGACGCTGGCGAATGTTTATCTTGCAATCGATAATGACCTGGAAATCGTGCCGGTCATCAATAAAATCGATTTGCCAAGCGCGGATCCGGAACGAGTAAGGAATGAGATCGAAGAAGTCATCGGACTGGATGCTTCTGAAGCTGTTCTTGCGTCAGCAAAAGCAGGAATCGGCATCGAGGATATCCTTGAGCAAATCGTTGAGAAGGTGCCTGCTCCTGAGGGAGATCCGGAAGCACCGCTTAAAGCATTGATCTTTGACTCTTTATATGACGCTTACCGTGGTGTTGTTGCCTATATACGTGTGGTTGATGGAACCGTCAAAGTCGGGGACAAGATCAAAATGATGGCAACAGGCAAGGAGTTTGAGGTTACGGAAGTCGGAGTATTCACTCCAAAGTCCACACCTACAGCAGAACTGACAGTCGGCGACGTTGGCTTCCTGACAGCGGCTATCAAAAATGTTGGGGACACTCGTGTAGGTGATACGATTACCAATGCCAAAAATGGCGCGACTGAGCCGCTTCCAGGCTATCGCCGCCTGAATCCGATGGTATATTGCGGTCTTTATCCAATCGATTCAGCCAAGTTTAATGATCTAAGGGAAGCACTTGAAAAACTTGAGCTTAACGATTCAGCGCTTCAATTCGAGCCGGAGACTTCACAGGCTCTTGGATTTGGATTCCGCTGTGGATTCCTGGGTCTGCTCCACATGGAAATCATCCAGGAGCGCATCGAGAGAGAATTCAAGATTGATTTGATCACAACAGCGCCAAGCGTTATCTATGATGTAATCATGACTGATGGTTCACAGATTAAGGTCGACAACCCATCAAATATGCCTGACCCGCAGAAAATCAACCGTGTCGAAGAGCCTTATGTAAAAGCAACGATGATGGCGCCAAATGATTATGTTGGAGCAATCATGGAGCTTTGCCAGGAAAAACGGGGTATTTTCATCGATATGCAGTATATGGATGAAACCCGTGTCAGCATCATATATGAGATTCCATTATCCGAAATCGTTTATGATTTCTTTGACCAGCTTAAGTCGAGCACGAAGGGTTATGCTTCATTCGATTATGAGCTGATCGGTTATAAACAATCAAAGCTGGTGAAGATGGATATACTCCTTAATGCGGAAAAAGTTGATGCATTAAGCTTCATTGTTCATAACGATTTTGCTTATGAGCGTGGTAAAGTCATCGTAGACAAATTAAAGGACTTAATCCCTCGCCAGCAGTTCGAAGTGCCAATCCAGGCAGCGATCGGACAAAAAATCGTTGCCCGTTCAACGATTAAAGCCATGCGTAAAAACGTATTGGCAAAATGTTACGGCGGAGACATCTCACGTAAGCGTAAGCTTCTTGAGAAGCAAAAAGAAGGTAAAAAGCGCATGAAGCAGGTTGGTTCTGTTGAAGTTCCGCAGGAAGCGTTCATGGCAGTCCTGAAAATGGACGACACTAATACAAAGAAATAAAATAACAGGGGAGGCTGGATGAGCTTGGGCAACAAGCGGTTCTGGCCTCTTTTTCAATAGCTTCATGCAAATTCTGGCGACGAAGCCAGCTAGGAAGTGATTTTATAATGAAAGCAGCTTATATACACATTCCATTTTGCCACCATATATGCCATTATTGCGATTTTAACAAGGTATTCATGAAAGGCCAGCCGGTTGATGAGTACCTTTTGGCATTGGAAACAGAAATGGAGATTATGACCAGGAACAGCAAAAATGTGCTTGATACGGTATTTGTCGGGGGCGGCACACCGACAGCTTTGAATGAAGTCCAGCTTGGAAACCTGGTGGAAGCAATTCAAGGACAGCTGACGATAGATGCTAAGACAGAATATACATTTGAAGCGAATCCAGGCGACTTATCCAGGGAAAAGCTGAAGATTTTAAAAGAAGGCGGAGTCAATCGTTTAAGCTTTGGCGTCCAGACCTTCAATGATGAACTGCTGCAAAGGATTGGCAGGAGCCATCGTGCCAGGGATGTGTTTGAATCAATAGAAGCGGCAAAAGAGGTTGGTTTCAAGAATATCAGCGTTGACATGATTTATAGTTTGCCTGGCCAGACAAAGCAAGACTTCGTCGACTCATTACGCACTGCATTAAGTCTGGACTTGCCCCATTATTCAGGTTACTCGCTGATCATTGAGCCTAAGACGGTTTTTTATAACCTGATGCAAAAAGGCAAGCTACCGCTTCCGGGTGAGGATGCTGAGGCTGAAATGTATGAAACGCTTATGGAGCTAATGGAGCAGCATGGACTGCGACAATATGAAATCAGCAATTTTGCTTTGCCGGGCTATGAAAGCAGGCATAATCTCACTTACTGGAATAACGAGGAATACTTTGGATTCGGTGCTGGCGCACACAGCTATGTGAATGGCAAGAGGCAATCCAATTACGGCCCGTTGAAAAAATACATGGAACCACTGTCGAAGGGGCAACTTCCAATCATGGATTCCCACGATGTATCTCATGACGAGAGAATGGAAGAAGAGATGTTCCTGGGACTGAGAAAGACGGATGGTGTATCTGTTCGGCATTTCCTGGAAAAATTCGAAGAAAATCCCCTGGAGCTATTTTCCGAGCAAATCGAGGAATGGCGCAGCAAGGGCTTGCTGGAATCCAATAATGGAAACATCTATTTAACAAGGCAGGGACGCCTTCTTGGAAATGAAGTTTTTCAATCATTCATTGGGGTATCAAATCATTGACATCCTCGGCTATTACTGATAAATTATTTTTAGAATTAGCACTCGTTCTTATAGAGTGCTAACAGAGGTGATGATGTTGTTAACAGATCGTCAGGTACTTATTTTACAGGTGATTGTTGATGACTTTATTCGTTCAGCTCAGCCGATAGGTTCAAGGAGCTTGTCGAAAAAGGAAGAAATAAATTTCAGTTCGGCTACGATCCGAAATGAAATGGCAGACCTAGAGGAACTGGGATTCATTGAAAAGACTCATACCTCGTCGGGAAGGATTCCTTCTGAAAAAGGGTATCGCTTTTATGTAGATAATCTTCTGATGCCGCAAAAGCTGAATCAGACAGATATGGCTGCAATTAAATCGATTTTTGCTGAAAGAATTTACGAGCTTGAAAAAATCGTACAGAAATCAGCAAAGATCCTGTCTGAAATGACAAATTATACATCAATCGTACTTGGGCCGGCGGTAAAGGACAACAAGCTCAAAAAGCTCCAGATTGTGCCGCTCAATAAGGATACTGCCATTGCTATCATTGTGACGGATACTGGGCATGTGGAAAATCGAATGTTCCATTTTCCAACAAGCGTAGATCCTTCTGATGTAGAAAAAATGGTCAACATCCTTAATGAACGACTGGCAGGTGTACCGCTCACAAACCTAAACTCCAAGATTTATAAGGAGATAGCTGTGCTGCTGCGCCAGCATATCAGCAGCTATGATTTGCTGCTCAATACGCTGACAGACACCTTGACCATACCGGCGCATGAAAAGGTCTTTTTTGGCGGCAAGACAAATATCCTGAGCCAGCCTGAATTCAATGATGTTGAAAAAATTCGCGGCATACTGAATATGATTGAGCAGGAAGAAGGGCTTTATCAGCTGATCAAGAAGAATCCTGCAGGAATCAATATTAAAATCGGCACTGAAAATGATAACTCTGCGATGGAAAATTGCAGCCTGATTACCGCCACCTATTCAATTGGTGCAGAAAAATTGGGCACAATCGCACTTCTTGGGCCAACGCGGATGGAATATTCGCGCGTCATCAGCTTGCTTCAATTGGTCAGCTCAGACCTATCGAAGGTGCTGACAGAGTTGTATCAAAATAAGTAGCCATGGAAATATTGATTAAGGGTGGAACGGCCAGTTCCATCCCGAATTGTCATGTGTTTTCGAAGAGTAATCAGGAAGCTGAGAGCTCGTTGAAATAAATGCTTTGCCGGATGCCCGGCTTATTGCAGCAGCTGCTTGTCGCTGCTGATACTTTAAGGGAGGTGAAAGAACGTGACAGAAGAAAAAAACACAGAGCAAGAATTGAACAGCCAGGTTGAGGAAGAAACGGTTGAAGAAGTTTTTGCTGAAGAAGAAGCTTCTGAACAAACAGCAGATACTCCAGCAGAGGATCCTGCACAGCAGAAAATTGCCGAGCTGGAAGGGAAGCTTGAGGAAGCTGATAACCGTTACTTGAGACTTCAGGCTGATTTTGATAACTTCCGCCGCAGATCAAGGATTGAACTTGAAGCGAGCGCTAAATATAGAGCACAAAGCATCATAACTGATCTGCTCCCTGCTATCGACAACTTTGAAAGAGCGATGAAGATGGAAGTCGATAACGACCAGGCGAAATCCCTTATGCAGGGTGTTGAGATGGTTTACCGCAGCTTGCTTGATGCCCTTAAAAACGAGGGTGTTGAAGTGATCGAAGCTGTCGGCAAGGAATTTGACCCTCATCTGCATCAGGCAGTCATGCAGGCAGAAGATGAAAACTTCGGTCCTAACATTGTTGTTGAAGAATTCCAGAAAGGCTACATGCTTAAGGATCGTGTCATTCGTCCAGCAATGGTAAAAGTAAACCAATAAAAGTGGTTTTTACGAAAAGACCCTACATAAATGAGCCAGGAGGTAATTGATTATGAGTAAAATTATCGGTATTGACTTAGGTACAACAAACTCTTGCGTAGCAGTACTAGAAGGCGGCGAGCCTAAAGTTATTCCAAATCCGGAAGGAAACAGGACCACTCCTTCTGTCATTGCTTTCAAAAACGGTGAGCGCCAGGTTGGTGAGGTTGCTAAACGCCAGGCAATCACAAACCCTAATACAATCATTTCAATTAAGCGCCACATGGGTACAGACCATAAAGTTGAAGTTGAAGGCAAGGAATATTCACCACAGGAATTATCGGCAGTCATTCTTCAATACTTGAAGTCTTATGCTGAAGATTATCTTGGTGAACCTGTAACGAAAGCTGTTATTACTGTCCCGGCATACTTCAATGATGCTGAACGCCAGGCTACTAAGGACGCAGGTAAAATCGCTGGTTTAGAAGTAGAGCGTATCATCAACGAGCCAACTGCAGCTGCTCTTGCATATGGTTTGGAAAAAATGGACGAAGACCAGACAATCCTTGTTTATGACCTTGGAGGCGGAACTTTCGACGTTTCCATCCTTGAGCTTGGGGATGGGGTATTCGAAGTAAAAGCGACTGCTGGTGACAACCGTCTTGGCGGTGACGATTTCGACCAGGTTATCATTGATTACCTAGTTGAACAATTCAAGAAAGAAAACGGTATTGACCTTTCAAAAGACAAGATGGCTCTTCAGCGTCTTAAAGATGCTGCTGAAAAAGCTAAGAAGGACCTTTCTGGTGTCACTTCAACACAAATTTCACTTCCATTCATCACAGCAGGAGAAGCAGGACCGCTTCACCTGGAAGTGAACATGACTCGTGCAAAGTTCGAAGAGCTTTCTGCTGGATTGGTAGAGCGCACTATGGGGCCTACTCGCCAGGCGCTTAAGGATGCAGGCCTAAACCCATCAGATCTTGATAAGGTTATCCTTGTCGGCGGATCAACTCGTATTCCGGCCGTGCAAGAAGCGATTAAAAAAGAAACAGGCAAAGAGCCGCATAGAGGAGTTAACCCTGACGAAGTAGTAGCAATGGGTGCTGCTATCCAGGGTGGCGTTATCTCTGGTGATGTTAAGGATGTTGTATTACTTGACGTTACTCCGCTTTCACTTGGTATTGAAACAATGGGCGGTGTTTTCACAAAACTGATCGATCGCAATACTACAATCCCGACTTCTAAATCACAGGTATTCTCTACAGCTGCTGATAATCAGACGGCTGTTGATATCCACGTGCTTCAGGGTGAGCGCTCTATGGCATCTGCCAACAAAACTCTTGGCCGTTTCCAATTGACCGATATCCCGCCAGCACCGCGCGGGATCCCTCAAATCGAAGTAACATTCGATATTGATAAGAACGGTATCGTTAACGTCCGTGCAAAAGACCTTGGTACTAACAAGGAACAGCAGATCACGATCAAGTCTTCTACGGGCCTTTCTGATGAAGAAATCGACCGCATGGTAAGAGAAGCGGAAGAAAATGCTGAAGCAGATAAGAAGCTTAAAGAAGAAGTAGAATTGCGCAATGAAGCAGACCAGCTAGTATTCACTACTGAAAAGACTTTGAAGGATCTTGAAGGCAAAGTAGATGAAGAAGAAGTCAAGAAAGCGAACGAAGCGAAAGACGAGCTGAAGGCTGCAATTGAAAAGAACGAAATTGAAGAAATCCGTGCTAAAAAGGATGCTCTTCAGGAAATCGTTACAAACCTGAGCGTAAAGCTTTATGAAGAAGCTGCAAAAGCACAGCAGGCTCAGCAAGGCGAAGCAGGACAAGAAGGAACAAAGAAAGACGACAACGTCGTAGACGCAGAATTCGAAGAAGTAAACGACGAAAAATAATTCTCATGACAACAAGTCAAAGTCAGGTCATACTTGGCTTTGGCTTTTTGTTTGTGGTGTATTTTACGAAAGTACCATCTAAAAATGAGCCAACAAAATACCGCATAATAGATGTTTTAATTATTGCGCTTGAATATACAGGAATGTTAGAATTATCTTTATGTGAAAAGATTCGGGAGTGGTAATCATGAGCAAACGGGATTACTATGAAGTCCTCGGAGTCGGTAAATCGGCTACCAAGGATGAATTAAAGAAAGCTTATCGCAAGCTTTCAAAACAATTCCATCCGGACATCAACAAAGAGCCGGGAGCAGATGAAAAGTTTAAAGAAGTGAAGGAAGCATATGAAGTCCTGAGTGATGACCAAAAGCGCGCCCAATATGACCAGTTCGGCCATGTAGACCCTAACCAGGGCTTTGGCGGGGCAGATTTTGGCGGCGGTTTTGGCGGTTTTGAAGATATCTTCAATTCCTTCTTTGGAGGCGGCGGCGGCAGACGCCGTGACCCTAATGCCCCAAGGCAGGGTGCCGATCTCCAATACACGATGACCTTAAAGTTTGAGGAAGCAGTATTCGGCAAGGAAACGGATATTGAAATTCCGCGTGAAGAGACATGTGATACTTGTGACGGATCCGGCGCTAAACCTGGCACCAAAGTTGATACATGTAAGCATTGCCATGGAAGCGGCCAGTTGAATGTTGAGCAGAACACCCCGTTCGGACGTATAGTGAACCGCCGTGTTTGCCATTATTGTAATGGAACGGGTAAAGAGATCAAGGAAAAATGTTCTACATGTTCTGGCACTGGAAAAGTGACGCGCAGAAACAAAATTCATGTGAAAATCCCTGCAGGCGTTGACGATGGCCAGCAGCTAAGAGTGGCTGGAAAAGGGGAAGCAGGCATCAATGGCGGACCTTCAGGGGATCTGTACATTGTCTTCCACATCAGGTCGCATGAATTTTTTGAACGCGATGGCGATGATATTTATTGTGAAATGCCGATTACGTTTGTCCAGGCAGCACTTGGTGACGAGGTAGAAGTCCCAACTCTGCACGGAAAAGTAAAACTGAAGGTACCAGCAGGCACACAGACTGGAACCAAGTTCAGGTTAAAAGGCAAGGGTGTGCCTAATGTGCGTGGTTATGGCACTGGTGACCAGCATGTACTTGTGAAGATCGTGACCCCAACAAAGCTATCAGAAAAGCAAAAGCAGCTGTTGAAGGAGTTTGCTGAAGTAAGCGGGCAAATGCCGCTTGGCGATCATGAAGAAAGCTTTTTCTCTAAAGTTAAAAGGGCCTTTAAAGGTGAATAATTGAATGGAGCTGGTATAAATGAAATGGTCTGAAATCAGCATTTTGACAACAAACGAAGCGGTTGAGCCGATTTCAAATATTCTGCATGAGGCAGGAGCTAGCGGAGTTGTAATCGAGGATCCGCTGGAGCTTGTGAAGGAAAGAGAGGACCAGTTCGGAGAAATATACCAACTTAATCCAGACGATTATCCTGAAGAAGGTGTCATCATAAAGGCTTATCTTCCGGTCAATAGCTTTTTGGGAGAAACAGTCGACGAAATCAAGGAAGCGATCAATAATCTCATTATCTTCAATATTGATATTGGCCTGAACAAGGTATCCATCAGTGAAGTGAATGAGGAAGAATGGGCAACAGCATGGAAAAAGTATTACAATCCGGTCAAGATATCTGAAAAGTTCACGATCGTTCCGACTTGGGAAGACTATACACCGGTAAATACAGATGAGCTGATCATCGAGCTCGACCCTGGAATGGCATTCGGAACTGGGACCCACCCAACCACTGTTATGTGTATACAGGCATTAGAAAGAACTGTAAAACCAGGGGACCGGGTTGTGGATGTCGGGACTGGATCAGGAGTACTGAGCATCGCTGCTGCTAAGCTTGGGGCTGCAAAGATTGAAGCAATGGACCTCGATGATGTTGCAGTACAGGTGGCGAAACTGAACATTAAGCTTAATAAGGTTCAGAACGTCGCCACTGTGTCTCAAAACAATCTGTTGGATGGTGTGCCAGAAGGTGCCGACATTGTCGTCGCGAATATACTGGCTGAAGTCATTCTCCGTTTTGCGGATGACGCGGGCAGAATCGTAAGGGATGGAGGATACTTCATCACTTCTGGCATTATCCAGCAGAAAAAAGAAGTAGTAAAAGATGCGATGATCAACGCCGGCTTTGAGATTGAAGAAATTATCTCAATGGAGGACTGGGTTGCAATCATTGCCAAAAAGAAATAATCTAGGGAAAAGGGGAACAGGCAACACCCCTTTTTTCTGTCTTTTTTTTACAGCCTAATTATGTTGAAAGCAGGTGCTGTGGTGCAGCGTTATTTTATTGATGGACAAGGAAGCAAGGATCAATTCAATATTATCGGCGATGATTATCATCACATTGTACGTGTTATGAGAATGAAGGCTGGCGATCAAATAATATGTGTTGTGCCTGGCGGCAAGACCGCTATTTCCCGGATTGAAGAAATTACCGATGAAATGGTTGTGGCAAACGTTGTAAAATGGGAGGAAGGGACTTCTGAGCTGCCGATCCATATCACTATAGCGAGCGGTCTGCCTAAAGGGGATAAGCTCGAATGGATTATCCAAAAAGGAACAGAATTGGGTGCCTATGAATTTGTCCCCTTCACCGCATCCCGCTCAGTCGTCAAATGGGACGGCAAAAAGGCTGCAAAAAAGGTTGAGAGATGGCAAAAGATTGCCAAGGAAGCTGCAGAACAGTCACACCGCAGTACAATCCCTTCCGTTGCAGAACCCATCAGTGTCAAGGAACTGATCAAAGCAAGCAGCCGTTATGATCATAAGCTTGTAGCCTATGAAGAAAAGGCGAGAGAAGGAGAATCCTCCGCCCTGTCACAGACTCTAAAGGAAATACAGGCAGGGGAAAAGCTATTGATCGTGTTTGGTCCGGAAGGGGGATTGACCGGGGAAGAGGTCAGTCTGCTAAAAGAAAACGGATTTATACCATGTGCTCTAGGACCGCGCATCTTGCGTACAGAAACAGCGCCATTATATGCATTATCTGCTGTTTCCTATCATTTTGAATTATTGAGGTGAACATAATGCCATCAGTTGCGTTCCATACATTAGGTTGTAAAGTAAACCATTACGAAACAGAAGCGATCTGGCAGTTATTCAAAGAACAAGGATATGAGAGAGTAGACTTCGAAGCTACATCAGATGTTTATGTTATCAATACATGTACCGTGACCAATACCGGTGACAAGAAGAGCCGTCAGGTTATTCGCCGTGCAGTCCGCAAAAATCCCGATGCGGTGATCTGTGTAACCGGCTGCTATGCCCAGACATCTCCTGCTGAAATTATGGCGATTCCTGGTGTGGATATCGTCGTAGGCACACAGGATAGGGTTAAGATGCTTGACTACATCGAACAGTACAAGCAAGAGCGCCAGCCAATCAATGCGGTTGGAAACATCATGAAGAATCGTGTCTATGAGGAGCTTGATGTACCTGCGTTTACAGACCGGACAAGAGCATCACTCAAGATCCAGGAAGGCTGCAACAATTTCTGCACCTTCTGTATCATCCCTTGGGCTCGAGGCCTTATGCGTTCACGCGATCCGCAGGAAGTCATCCGCCAGGCACAGCAGCTTGTTGATGCCGGCTACAAGGAGATTGTCCTTACAGGAATCCACACAGGCGGATACGGCGAAGATATGAAGGATTATAATTTGGCAGGGCTGCTGAGAGATCTTGAGGCTCAAGTCAAGGGCATCAAGCGCCTGCGCATTTCTTCTATTGAGGCTAGCCAGATTACCGATGAAGTCATTGAGGTAATTGACCAGTCTAATATTATCGTGCGCCATCTTCATATTCCGCTTCAATCGGGTTCAGATACGGTCTTGAAAAGAATGCGGCGTAAGTACACGATGGAATTCTTTGGCGAGCGCCTGGACCGTTTGAAGGAAGTTCTTCCTGGACTAGCGGTAACATCCGATATCATCGTCGGTTTCCCTGGCGAAACTGAAGAAGAGTTCATGGAAACTTACAACTTCATCAAAAAACACAAGTTTTCCGAGCTGCATGTGTTCCCTTATTCAAAACGTACGGGCACACCTGCTGCAAGAATGGAAGACCAGGTTGATGAGGAAGTTAAAAATGAACGTGTACACCGTTTAATACAGCTTTCCGATCAGCTTGCAAAAGAATATGCTTCTCAGTTCGAAAACGAGGTACTCGAGGTCATTCCTGAAGAAATTTATAAGGAAGCACCTGAAAGCGGCCTGTACGTAGGCTATACAGACAACTACCTGAAAGTTGTATTCCCTGCAACCGAAGAGATGATCGGGAAGATCGTGAAAGTCAAAATCTCGAAAGCCGGCTACCCATTCAATGAAGGGCAGTTTGTGCGTGTAGTAGAAGATGAACATGCTGTCGAAGAGGCTGCAGTATAAATTACAGATGAGCTGGCGATTACGCCAGCTCATTTTTCGTTTAATTCATTGAAAGAATTTCTGAAATAAGTATTTTTTATAAAAAAACTAGTTTAACAGCGAAAAAAATAATTGATATCGATGAAAATATTTAGGCTACCTGTGAAAATATTTAGGGTACCGGGAAAATATTTAGAATAACAGCAAAAATATTTAGAATATCGGTTAAAACATTTAGAGTATCAGCAAAAATATTTAGGATATCAACGAGAAAAATAATATATTGACGAAAAACCAATTATATCGACGAAAAATAAAATATATCGACGAATTGGAAAAAATCCGAGTTTTTTTCCAGCTCATCCAGACCACTCTGAAAATGTTAATCCTTGTCCAATTTCCCACATACACCGCCGCTGCCGTTAAATGTGGCTCCTGCCCCCATGAACCCACTCGACCAATCTTCCGAATTTCTCAGCAAAAGGCAGCACCAGCAGGGAAGCGAAAATATTGTATATGACACTTACATGGGCGAGCTGCACCTCAGGGCGTTCCGCTGACAATGGAACAAGTCTGGCAACATCATCAATAAAAGGGTAGAAGGCCAACGCCCCAGCAAGATTGAGCCAAATATGGGCGTAAGCTGTAAGTTTGCCTTCGCGGCCGGCACCAATGGAAGCAAGCAAGGCGGTAATGCAAGTGCCGATATTGGCTCCGAGCATGGCGGCGATCGCAGAGTCCATTTTGAGGGTTCCTTCTGTCAGAAAACCCATAAGGATACCTGTCATCGCTGTGCTTGATTGGATCAGCCCTGTTACAATAGTCCCGGTTAAAATACTTACTATATGGCTGTTATTAAGATTTTGGAGGGCATTCTCGACAAGTGGGATACTTGTAACCGGGTCTGCTAAAAACGAGAATCCCCTCATCGCAGCAAAAACAGCAGCTATACCAAAAGAAATTGCTCCAAGATTCTGCCATGTCCTGTTTTTCATCAGAATCATGATAGCGCCACCGACAGCAAACGGCACAATAAAGATATCTATATTGAAAGTGATGATTTCAAGTGTAAAGGTAGTTCCGATGTTCGAGCCAAGTATGATGCCGATTGACTGGGAAAATTTTAGCAGCCCGGCGGCGATCAAGCCGATCGTAATCACCATTACCGCTGAACTGCTATGCAGGAGTGCGGTTACAGCCATGCCGGCAATCAGTCCCTTTAACGGTGTATCGGTCATGGCGGCTAGCCAATTTTTCATCCTGCTTGCCGAGAGCCGAAAAAGGCCTCTTCTTAATAACGCCATCCCGCCCAGGAAGGTTCCAAGGAATAATAGGAACAAAAATAGATAAACCATTGCGCTCACCCTTTCATTTAAATGTATGAAAAGGGAATCTGGACATGCATACAAAATTTACTAGAAAAAATATAAAGGCAATCGTACATAATTTAAAACAAGGGCTAATTACAGTTGACCTCATGAAGGTGTTATATTATAATTGCAAGGTACATGGTTTCCCATGTGTTTTGGTGTTAGTGTGTTGTGCTCGGAGGGAGGGAAAGAGAATGTCTAAAACTGTCGTTCGTAAAAACGAATCGCTTGAAGATGCTCTTCGACGCTTCAAACGTACGGTATCTAAATCAGGTACTATCCAAGAAGCTAGAAAGCGCGAATTCTACGAAAAACCTAGTGTAAAGCGTAAGAAAAAGTCTGAAGCTGCTAGAAAACGCAAGTTCTAAGAGAGGGTGGAATCAAATTGAGCCTGCTCGAGCGTTTAAATAATGATATGAAACAAGCGATGAAGAACAAAGAAAAGGACAGACTCACTACTATTCGGATGGTCAAAGCATCCCTGCAGAACGAAGCGATCAAGCTTGGCAAGCAGGAACTATCTGAAGAAGAAGAGTTAACTGTACTTTCTCGTGAAGTGAAACAACGCAAAGATTCCCTCCAGGAATTTGAAAAAGCAGGTCGTGAAGACCTCGTTGAAAAGATACAAACTGAACTAAAGCATGTCGAGATTTACATGCCACAGCAGCTAAGCGAAGAAGAAGTGGCGGATATCGTCAAATCAGCTATCGCGGAAACAGGTGCGGCATCAAAAGCCGATATGGGTAGAGTAATGGCTGTCATTATGCCTAAAGTTAAAGGTAAAGCAGACGGATCTCTCGTTAATAAACTCGTACAACAACACCTTTCATAAAAGCTCGAAGGCCGTAAGATATTCTTGCGGCCTTTTTAGCGTATACTAATGATGTACATAAAAGCTTGGAAGCAAAAATTGGGTAAAATTTTGAAACCTTTTTCAATCCCGCTCCGTACTACCACTATGGCATAATTTAATGATGGATGGGGGTGCCGACTTGAATATTAAAGCAGTGATTGCCAGCCTGATTCTTGTATTATCGTTTGCCGGGCTGTTCAGTCCTTATTCTGCTGAGGCGAAGAAACAAATCGTCTATGTCGTGCCAATCGAAGAAACTGTTGAGAAAGGGCTGCTGGCCTTTCTTGAGAGAGCGGTGGAGGAAGCCGAAGATGCTGGTGCTGAGGCCATTATTTTTGATGTCAATACTCCGGGAGGGGCTGTTGACGCGGCTGGAGGCATTGCCAAACTTCTTACAGGCACACAATTGAAAACGATTGCGTTCGTGAATAAGCAGGCATTATCTGCCGGAGCTTATATTTCATTGAATACGGATGAAATCTATATGGTTCCTGGTTCAACCATGGGCTCTGCGGCTATCATTGACCAGGAGGGGAATACAGCTGGGAAAAAAGCTGAATCCTATTGGTTTGCTGCTATGAAAAGTGCAGCGGTCGAAAGCGGCAGGGACCCAATTTATGCACAGGCAATGGCTGATGAAAGTATTGATCTTCCGGAGTACGGTGCCGGTAAAGGGAAGCTGCTCACACTGACAGCTGACCAGGCTTTGGAAGTAGGATACTCGGAAGGAACTGTAAAAGATCTGGATGATCTGCTCGATAGACTGGGATATGAAAATGCAGAAATCAGGGATGTCCATGAAACATTTGCCGAGAAGCTGGCGAGGTTCCTGACACATCCTGTCGTGATTCCAATCCTCCTTACGATTGGAAGCCTCGGCTTAGTGCTTGAGCTCTATTCGCCTGGTTTTGGCTTGCCAGGTCTGGCCGGGCTGTCATCGCTGCTATTGTTCTTTTACGGCCACATGGTCGCGGGGTTGGCAGGGTTTGAAGCACTCATCCTGTTTGCCCTTGGTATTGGTTTGATCCTGCTGGAATTCTTCGTGCCGGGCGGAATTGCCGGGGCGGTCGGATTCTTAGCAGTGATCGCAAGCTTTTTCATTGCATCAGATAATATTGTCCATATGGGAATATCGCTGCTGATTGCCTTAAGTGCTTCAATAATTCTTTCCATCTTAATGATAAAGGTGTTTGGAAAAAGGATGAAATTATTTAAACGTATCATACTGACTGATTCAACCAGCACTGAAAAGGGTTATGTATCCAATAAGAACCGCCTTGAGCTGATTGGAGTGGAGGGAGTCACACTGACGGCGCTGAGGCCTTCAGGAACAATCCTTGTTGATGACGAACGGATTGATGCTGTCAGTGAAGGAGCATTCATTCCGAAGGATCGAAAAGTTAGGATTGTTAAAACAGAAGGTGCAAGAATTGTGGTTCGAGAGGTTCCGGCCTCTGAATGATAAAAATTTTTAAGAATTGAAAAGAGACAATGAGGAGGCAAAACTATGTTAGAAGCAGGAACAGCATTTATCTTAGTTGCTATTGTACTTGCGATCATTTTGCTTGGCGTATTGCTGACATTCGTTCCAGTGATGCTATGGATCTCGGCCCTGGCAGCAGGTGTAAGAGTAAGCATATTCACGTTGATTGGGATGAGATTGAGAAGGGTTATCCCAAGCAGGGTCATCAACCCGATGATCAAAGCCCACAAAGCAGGTTTGAATGTGACTACGAACCAGCTTGAGAGCCATTATCTTGCTGGAGGTAATGTAGACAGGGTCGTCAATGCCTTGATTGCTGCACACCGTGCCAACATCGAACTATCCTTTGAAAGAGCGGCGGCGATTGACCTTGCAGGCCGTGATGTATTGGAAGCAGTTCAAATGAGCGTCAATCCAAAGGTTATTGAAACACCTTTCATTGCTGGTGTGGCGATGGATGGTATCGAGGTAAAAGCAAAAGCAAGAATCACTGTGAGAGCGAATATCGACAGACTCGTTGGGGGTGCTGGTGAAGAAACGATTGTTGCTCGTGTCGGCGAGGGCATTGTATCAACGATTGGTTCTTCTGATAACCATAAAAAGGTGCTGGAAAACCCAGATATGATTTCTCAGACCGTTCTTTCAAAAGGGCTGGATGCAGGAACAGCATTTGAAATCCTCTCCATCGATATCGCCGATGTAGACATCGGCAAAAACATCGGAGCAGAGCTGCAAACAGAACAAGCGGAGGCTGATAAGAAAATTGCCCAGGCAAAGGCAGAAGAACGCCGCGCAATGGCAGTAGCCCAGGAACAGGAAATGAAAGCCCGCGTCCAGGAAATGAGGGCGAAGGTAGTTGAAGCTGAAGCAACTGTTCCGCTTGCGATGGCAGAAGCGCTTCGCGAGGGCAATATTGGGGTCATGGATTACATGAACATCCAAAATATATCTGCTGATACAGATATGAGAGGCTCGATTGGAAAATTGTCCAATAATAAAAAGGATGATCAAAATAACAATTAACGAGAGTATCCGTTAAAAGAAAGGGGTGCTCCTTATGGAAGCTTTGTTTGATCTTCTGGGTAATCCGATTCTCATCTTTATTGTGATCGGAATCCTTTCAAGCCTTTTTAACAAAGCGAAAGGAAGCGGCCAGGAACAGCAGAAGCGACGGCCGGTCCGGCCAGTTGGGAAACCCGAAGTCATGAGCATGCCTGCCGAACCAAAGTATAAACCTAAACCTGCTCCCAGGCCGGCTGGTCCGCGTCCAGCGCAGCAGGCACCTGTGCAGGCAAAGCCGACTGCTGTAAATGCGAATGATATGCAAAAAGTCTATCAGGAAAGAAAGCAAGAGGCTGTAACAAAAGACAGCAGACAAAGGACAGCATCATCCGGCAGGCTGACGGCAAATGCGGAGCCGGGAAGACTAAGAAGGGCAGAAGCGAGTTCTGAGCCTTCCTTCCAGTTTGAACCCGATCAGGATCGGCTGATAGAGGGATTGATCTGGGCAGAGGTTCTTGGCAAGCCTCGTTCGAAGAAGCCTTATCAGACAGGTTCCCGAGGCTGAATAAAAAAACTTTGAAATTGCAGAATTAGTTAATCTGACGAAAACATCGCTGCAGCTTTTAAAAGCCGGCAAGTTACTATTGTTCAGCGAAAAAAGGTGCTAGAACCTTCTTTTTTCTCATACATATGAGATGAAAGGGGGTTCTTTTTTTATGGCAAAAAAATGGGGCCAGTATGTACGTAAATGGATGACACAAAAAATGGATCTTCCTCAAGATGTCATGATGGATCTCCCTAGAATCACGATGGTTGGGCAAGTCCATATTTATATAGAAAATCACCGGGGATTGCTTGCGTTTTCAGATGGCGAGGTAAGGCTGCTCATTAAAAATGGACAGCTGCTTGTAAAAGGAAAAGCCTTTGTCATTAGGACCATTTTACCCGAAGAAATATTGTTGGAAGGAAAAATCGACCAGGTGATATATATAAATGAGTGAAACGAGGGGGAGACATATGAAAAATCAGTGGATTCACATCTTTTCTGGTACTGTGAAGGTCAAGCTTACCGGAAAGGGAATAGAAAGATTCCTTAACCAGCTGACCCGGAATGGGATCGCAATCTGGAATGTCCGTAAGCATGGAGGGGAGGCGGTTACCTTTTATGTGAATTTGCAGGATGTTAAGAAGCTGAGGATTCCTGCAAGAGAAAGCGAGTGTAAAATCAGGTTTCTGGAGAGGGCAGGGGGCCCTTTCTTTTTAAAGAGATTATGGACAAACAGTGGATTTCTGATTGGAGCCTGTCTATTTCTTGGTGTCATTATGCTTTTGTCCAACATGGTGTGGGGAATTGAAATCAAAGGGGCAAATCCGGCTACTGAGCATTTGATTCGCAAAGAATTGGACAAGATGGGGATCAGTGTGGGCAAAATGCAATTTTCCGTTGATAATGTAGAAGGTGTCCAAAGGGAGCTTACAGACCGGATTGAAGCAATCACCTGGATTGGGGTCGAGCTGAAAGGAACGACATTTCATTTTCAGGTAGTTGAAAAGAGTGAGCCGAAGAAGGCGGAAGCAGTTGGGCCCAGGCATTTAGTCGCTAAAAGGAAAGCATCAATCGTAAAAATGTTTGTGGAAAAAGGAGAGCCGGTAGTTAAAGTACATGATTTTGTGCTTCCCGGGCAGCTGCTTGTTTCTGGATTATATGGAAAAGAAGATGATTTGAAATCGGTTGCCGCCACTGGTGAAATCCTGGGGGAAACCTGGTATTCGACAAAAGTAGAATTGCCTTTGAAGAGTACATTCCAGGCTTTTAACGGCAATGAAAAAAGAAAGTACGCTTTGAAAATTGGCAGCAAGGCTCTTCCTGTGTGGGGGTTTGGCAAACCTGAATTTAAGGAATATGAAACGGAAGAAGATTTATACCCAATTAAATTCTTTAAATGGGAGCTTCCTTTTACGGTTGAAAAGAAGACGCTGCGTGAACGAGAAACAGTTACCCGAATTTATTCAAGACAGGAAGCGATTGAAAGTGCAAAAGAATTAGCAAGAAAAGATATAAAAAACCATCTTCCTGAAAATGCTATCATCAAAGGGGAAAAAATTTTACATCAGTCAATTGAGAATGATAAAGTAAAGCTAACCACTCATTTTACAATCGTAGAAGATATAGCTGTAGGACAACCAATAATCCAAGGAGACTGAGAATGACAGAAGACTTAAAAACGACTGAAATACAATTGGCTAATCCAAATGAAGCGATTTCGCTTTTTGGAAATTCAGATATGAACCTCAAGCTGATTGAGCAGGAGCTTGGTGTCTCAATCGTTACACGCGGAGAAACAGTAGGCATTTCAGGGCCGCAGGAAAAGGTGGAGCAGGCTCAGGCTGTCTTGAACAATCTTCTTGCAGTGATCAGGAAGGGAATCAGCATCAGCCAGCGAGAAACTGTCTATGCAATCCAGATGGCAGAGAAGGGGACGCTTGAGTATTTCCGCGATTTATATGATGAAGAAATCAGCAAAAACGTAAAAGGAAAATCAATCAGGGTCAAGACGCTTGGCCAACGGCATTACATTAATGCCATTAAGAGCAGGGACCTCGTATTCGGAGTCGGGCCAGCTGGTACCGGAAAAACCTATCTTGCTGTTGTGATGGCTGTTACGGCTTTGAAAAATGGAACGGTATCAAAGATCATACTGACAAGGCCTGCGGTTGAAGCTGGCGAAAGCCTGGGTTTTCTTCCTGGAGACCTGAAGGAAAAAGTAGACCCATATCTGCGTCCGCTTTACGATGCCCTTCATGATATTCTGGGCACTGAACATACATTGCGCCTAATTGAGCGCGGAACCATCGAAATTGCGCCGCTGGCTTATATGAGGGGGCGTACACTGGATGATGCGTTTGTCATTCTGGATGAAGCACAGAATACCACTCAGGCACAAATGAAAATGTTCTTAACACGACTTGGATTCGGCTCTAAAATGGTGATTACAGGAGATACCTCTCAGGTCGACTTGCCAAAAGGCGCAAAATCAGGGCTGGTAGAAGCTGAGAGGGTCCTTAACGATGTTTCAGGTATATCCTTTATTCATTTGGAGCAGGCAGATGTCGTCCGCCATCCATTAGTAGGAAGAATCATTGAAGCATATGGAAAAAATGAATAATACCATTGTCAGTCCGCACTTGCTCATCACAAGGCGGACTTTTGGTTATATATGGGAAGGACATGAAAATCCGAACATTATTGAAAAGCAATAATTCAAGGTGAAAGTTCAGAAGAAAACTGATATCATGGTACATAAAGTTGGATTTTCCCAGTAATTCTCAACAGGCAGAGTAATGCCAAATAGGGGGACTGTATATGGATAAGCTTCAAGTCCAATTAACTGCCATATTGAACTTGTTAAATATAAAAATTTTCCGTGTCTTGCTCTTCTTGCTGCTCGGCCTTGTGATGTTTGCTGCAATGTACAGCAATGTAAAGCCTGAAAAGCTGAACCTTGATTTGTTCTCTGTGGCAGAAAAAACAATCAGGTCTCCTATAACCATTGAGGATAAGGAAAGTACGGAAAATAGCCGAAGGGAAGCCATAGAGAGAGTAAAAGATGTCTATACAGTCAAGAAGGAATATGCACAAAACAGGGTAGACCTCGTCACCTCCATCTTTGATTCGGTATCCGAGGTAAATGATGAAGCAAAAGAACAAGCAGAAAGAAAAAAGAAAGCCGCACTTGAAAACACTGAAGACATCGTAGTCATCGAAGCAACAGAAAAAGAAAAGCTTGAAACCCTTAAAACCAAATTGACCGATAGTGAGACTAAGAGCCTGTCGGATCAGGTTTTTACAACTTTGCTGGAATCATCAAAAGCGGATTTGAGTGTTGCGAAGGATTTGACTGTAACAGCTATCAATAATGTCATGAGTAAGAGCATTCCGGCAGATGAAGTGGAAAATGCAAAAAAAATAGTGGAAGAAGAATTAAAGTATACTAGCCTTGGCAGCAGCCTGAAGGATGCAGTCACCAAAATAGCAAGATATGCAGTGGTCCAGAATGAATTTTATGACCCGGAGGCTACAGAAGATCTAAGACAGCAAGCGATGGATGCGGTTGAGCCAGTAAGAATCCTTGAAGGGCAGATTATCGTCGATGAGGGCCAGCTGATCAGCAGGGATATTTACAAGAAGCTCCAGCTCGTCGGGCTCCTTGAGAGTGAACACTCCTATATGCCGTTCATAGGGCTGGCTATGATAATTGGTCTTATCCTGTTTGCGCTTTATTTTATTTTCAATGAAATGGACAATAGGGACAAAAAACAAAAATATTTGCTGATTTTCAGCCTGATATTTATCACCTCAGTCCTTCTTATGAAGCTGATCAGCGTTTTTGAGGAATTCGAATACTCTGATATGGGCTATATTTTCCCGGCAGCGATGGGGGCAATGCTGATAAAAATCTTGATCAACGAACGGCTGGCTTTGTTCCAGATGGTTGTGCTGGCGATTTGCGGGACAATTATCTTTAACGAGGGAATCACAGGCACCCTTAATGTGACGGCAGGAATCTATATTCTTGCCAGCGGAATTGCCGCGATTTTATTTTTGCAAAAACAGAACCAGCGCTCAAAGATTTTACAGGCAGGATTATTTGTATCTGTGGTGAATCTCCTTGTCATTGTTTCAATGCTGTTTATGAGGAACACCCAGTATTCAGGACTTGAATACGGATTCTATATTTTGGCTGCGTTCATTTCCGGTATTACTTCTGCCGTTTTAACCATTGGGCTTTTGCCATTTTTCGAAGCAGGGTTTGGCATTCTTTCCGCATTAAGGCTGATTGAACTGTCCAATCCTAATCATCCGCTTTTGAGAAAAATTCTTACGGAAGCTCCAGGGACATACCACCATAGCGTAATGGTTGCCAATCTGTCGGAGGCAGCCTGTGAGGCAATTGGTGCAAATGGCCTTCTGGCAAGGGTAGGCTGTTACTATCATGATATCGGGAAGACGAAGAGGCCTCAGTTTTTCATAGAGAATCAGATAAATATGGATAATCCGCATGATAAACTTCCTGCGCTGACAAGCAAGAATATTATTATTGCCCATGCAGCGGATGGAGCGGATATGCTCCGGAAGTATCGAATGCCGCGGGAGATCATTGATATCGCTGAACAGCATCATGGAACAACTTTATTGAAATTCTTCTATCACAAAGAGAAGCAAAATGGTCATGATGTTAAGGAAGAAGATTTCCGTTATCCTGGTCCAAAGGCACAAACTAAAGAATCTGCTGTCATAGGCATAGCGGATAGTGTGGAGGCTGCAGTCCGCTCGCTTGCCCACCCAACACATGACCAGATTGAATCCCTTGTGCGCAATATTATTGCTGACAGACTGCAGGATGGCCAGCTTAGCGAATGCGATATTACACTGAAAGAGCTGGATACAGTAGCAGATACATTATGTGAAACTTTAAAAGGGATATTCCATTCAAGGATCGAGTACCCAGAAATGAATAAACAGAAGGTGAAGCAGGCATGAGTTTAGAAATCGATTTTTTAGATGAAATAAATGAATTGACAGAAGCAGACCTGGAACAAATTGAAAATCTGCTGAATTATGCTGCTGACAAAGAGAATGTCAAAGCAGGAAGCGAGCTTTCTGTTACTTTTGTGTCAAATGACAGAATTCAGGAAATCAATAGGGAATACCGTGATAAGGACCAGCCGACGGATGTCATTTCCTTTGCGCTCGAAGAAATGACTGAAGGGGAGATTGAGGTTGTCGGAGCGGACATCCCGCGTGTACTTGGCGACATTATCATTTCAATACCAAAGGCCAGGGAGCAGGCAGAGGAGTATAATCATAACTTCATGAGAGAACTAGGGTTCCTCGCTGTCCATGGATTCCTTCATCTTTTGGGGTACGACCATATGAATGAACAAGATGAAAAGAAGATGTTTGACAGACAGAAAGAAATCCTGGAAGGTTTTGGTCTTGGACGCTGATAAACGGAAGAAGCACAGTCTTGCTTCTTCCTTCAGGTATGGGTTTCAGGGAATAGCTGCAGCAGCCGCGAAGGAACGGAATGTCCGGATCCATATCGTAATCTCAATATTCGTGATTATCGCTGGTTTCGCCTTTTCAATTACGCAATATGAGTGGATTGCGATTCTGCTGGCGATTGGCGGCATGATTGCCCTGGAAATGCTGAATACTGCAATTGAACGAACGGTTGATATGTATACACAGGAATTCCATCCGCTTGCCAAACAAGCAAAAGACATCGCTGCGGGAGCAGTACTGTTTTTCGCGTTTATTAGTGTGATCATTGGTTTGATTATCTTTATCCCTAGAATATATACAGCCCTATTATTTTAGTTGTCCTGGCGGGCAGCTTTTTCTTTTTCAGAGCTGATTTTTCAAATGCAAGTTTCAACCGATTTGAAAACAGGGAAAAACTTAAGTAAAATGACATAACAGTATATAATCACTGTGGCAATATTTTTAGAAAATTTAAAATTTTATGTTTCATTTTTGCTACAAACGATGAAATCTCTGTGAAAATAGGGTAAAATTAAGAGGAGAAGTGAATAACGAAATGAATTTTCAAAATCAAAGCAATACATCACATCGGTCAGGCTTTATCTCGATCATAGGCAGACCTAATGTCGGCAAATCGACTTTTCTAAATCGGGTGATAGGCCAAAAAATCGCCATCATGAGCGATAAGCCGCAGACGACTAGGAACAAAGTCCAGGGAGTGCTTACGCTTGAAGATGCACAATTGATTTTCATCGATACTCCTGGTATACACAAACCAAAGCATCGTCTTGGCGATTTCATGATGAAGGTCGCACAAAACACATTAAAAGAAGTTGATTTAGTTTTATTCATGGTCAATGCCCAGGAAGGATATGGGCGAGGAGAGGAATTTATCATAGAAAAGCTGCAGAACGTCAAGACACCGGTTTTTCTTGTCATTAACAAAATTGACCTGATTCATCCTGACCAGCTGCTTGAACTAATTGAATCATACAAGGAAAAATTCAATTTTGCTGAAATCGTTCCTATTTCTGCACTTGAAGGCAATAATATCGACAGGCTTCTCGAACAAATCAAGGAGAGGATGCCTGAAGGTCCTCAGTTTTATCCAGCGGACCAGGTTACCGACCACCCGGAACGATTCATTGTTTCCGAATTGATAAGAGAAAAAGCATTGCACCTTACGAGAGAGGAAATTCCTCATTCACTGGCGGTAGTCATCGAAAAAATGGAGCGACAGCCAGAAAAGGATATGGTGCATGTCATGGCAACGATCATTGTCGAACGGGATTCCCAGAAAGGCATCATCATTGGGAAGCAGGGAGGCATGCTGAAAGAAATCGGCAAAAGGGCACGCCATGATATTGAGAACCTGTTAGGCTCAAAGGTGTTCCTGGAGCTATGGGTGAAGGTGCAGAAGGATTGGCGGAACAAAGCTTCTCAGCTGAGGGATTTTGGTTTCAGGGAAGATGAGTACTAAGCCTGATGATAAGGACAAATGCTCCATCATTAACATATTAGCTTTACTATAAAATTATTCATGATCCCTATTTACAATTTTTTCGTAACATGAAAATCTGATCGACAGGCTATGATATTCATAAGGATTTGGGATATAAATTGCTAGTGAAAATACGAAAGGTGGGGTTTTCGATGTTGGATTTTACCTGGAAGGTGTTTTCTCAGACAGGTAACATTGACACTTATCTTCTCTTTAAGGAGTTGGAGAAGGACAATCAAGAAATACCCGGTTATCAGGAGGAAGAACTAGCAGAAATCGATTTTCCAATTTCATAGGTTTGTCTGCGGTAATGGATGGTGACCAATGATGCTCCAAAAATGCGAAGGCATCGTCATTAGAACAACAGATTACGGTGAAACAAATAAAATTGTTACTTTATATACGCGGGAATTCGGGAAAGTTGGTGTGATGGCAAGAGGCGCTAAAAAGCCTAATAGCAGGCTCTCTGCCGTCACCCAGCTTTTTACGTATGGCCAGTATCTTTTTCAGTCCAGTACGGGGCTTGGCAGTCTTCAGCAAGGGGAAATGATCTCATCAATGCGCTCGATCAGAGAAGACATTTTCCTGACTGCCCATGCAAGCTATATTGTTGATTTAACAGATAAAGTAACCGAGGACAGGAAATCCAACCCTTTTTTATTTGAACTGCTTCTTCAGACACTCAATTACATGAATGAAGGGTATGATCTGGAGATCCTTACCAACATTTATGAAATGAAGATGCTGAATGTCCAGGGGCTCTATCCTATTCTCGACAAATGTGCAAATTGCGGCAGTACAGAGGGAGAATTCCATTTTTCAATTAAAGAGGGAGGCCTGCTTTGCCACCGATGCTTTGAACTGGATCCCTACAGATTTAAGATTGCACCCGGAACAGTAAGGCTTCTGCGCTTATTTTACTTGCTGGATTTGAACCGCCTGGGCAATATTTCGGTAAAGCCAGAGACGAAGGCAGAACTGAAAAAGGTTATTTCCGCCTATTATGATGAGTACTCGGGCCTTTATCTGAAAACCAGAAAGTTCCTGGATCAGATGGATTCATTCAGGGACAGGCTATAGCTATTGACATCATTCATTGTTTTCGCTATTATTCAAATTAAAATTACATATGTTGCGGTGAAGGAAAGGAGTACTTATTTCCTCTGTATTAGCGAGTCCGGGTATGGTGGGAGCCGGGTTATGGAGAAATAAGGAAGGCGTTCTGGAGCGACATTTTCTCAAAGAGGCTGTCTTTTGGCGGCAAATAGGGTGGACCCGCGGGTATACTCTCGTCCCTATGCATATTCAATGCATAGGAGGCGGGAGTTTTTTATTTGGTTTTTTAACGATTAGCAAAGATGCAGAAAATCTTCGGAGGTGTACAGATGAATATTCAAAACATGATATTAACATTGCAAAAACATTGGTCAGAACAAGGCTGTATCCTTATGCAGGCATATGATGTCGAAAAAGGCGCGGGAACAATGAGCCCTTACACATTCCTGAGGGCAATCGGTCCAGAACCGTGGAATGTTGCCTATGTAGAGCCGTCACGCCGCCCTGCTGATGGCCGTTATGGAGAAAACCCTAACAGGCTGTACCAGCACCACCAATTCCAGGTGATCATGAAACCTTCTCCAGACAATATCCAGGAACTCTACCTTCAATCATTGAAGGCTCTGGGAATCGACCCGCTGGAACACGACATCCGCTTTGTAGAGGACAACTGGGAAAATCCATCGCTTGGCTGCGCAGGCCTTGGATGGGAGGTATGGCTGGATGGGATGGAAATTACCCAATTCACATACTTCCAGCAGGTAGGGGGATTGGATTGTAAACCGGTTTCCGTTGAAATAACCTACGGTATCGAAAGACTTGCGTCATATATCCAGGATAAAGAGAATGTCTTTGATTTGGAATGGACTAATGGCTTCACAGTAAGGGATATTTTCGGACAGCCAGAATATGAGCATTCAAAATATACATTCGAAACTTCTGATCAGGAAATGCTTTTCAACCTTTTCAATATTTATGAAAAAGAGGCACACCGTCAAATGGATGAAGGTCTTGTACATCCTGCCTATGACTACGTGCTGAAATGCTCCCACGTTTTCAATATTCTTGATGCCCGCGGCGCGATTTCTGTTACCGAAAGAACTGGCTATATTGCACGCTGCCGGAACCTGGCCAAGAAAGTAGCGAAAACCTTCAATGAAGAAAGAGAAAAATTAGGTTTCCCGATTATTAAACGGAAGGAGCAGATTGAAAATGACTAAGCGTAATTTATTGCTTGAAATTGGATTGGAAGAAATGCCTGCAAGATTTATCACCGATTCAATCAACCAGCTGGGTGCGAAGGTTGAGAGCTGGCTTAACAGCAACAAAATCGGATATGGAAGCATAAATTTATATTCGACACCGCGCAGGCTTGCGGTGCTTGTCATGAATGTAGATGAACGCCAGGAAGACAGCGAAGAGGAAGCGAAGGGCCCAGCCAAAAAGATTGCTCTTTCTGAATCAGGGGAGTGGTCAAAGGCAGCAATCGGGTTCACGCGCGGCCAGGGAATGACCGTTGAAGATATTTTCTTTAAAGAGATTAATGGTGTTGAATACGCACACATCAGAAAGTTCATCAAGGGGCAGGAAACAGCAGATTTGCTAATTGAACTTGAAGGGATTATCACAAGCCTGAACTTCCCGAAAAACATGCGCTGGGCAGATCTTGACATGCGGTATGTGCGTCCGATTAAATGGCTTGTAGCCTTGTTTGGCAGTGATATCATCCCATTCGAAATTGCTGGAGTGAAAACAGGGAATGTAACAAGAGGACATCGCTTTCTTGGAGCTGGGGAAGTGGCCATTTCCAGCCCTGAAGAATATGAAGAAATCCTATTGGGAGAATACGTTGTGGCTGATGCCCAAAAGCGTAAAGAGGCCATTTTATCGCAGCTTGAAAAAATAGAGGAAGAAAATAGCTGGAGCATTCCTGTCGATGAAGATTTACTAGAAGAAGTCAATAATCTAGTTGAATATCCAACTGCGTTATATGGCAGATTTGAAGAGGAGTTCCTGGAGATCCCAGGCGAGGTGCTGATAACCTCTATGAAGGAGCACCAGCGTTACTTCCCTGTGAAATCAAATGAAGGAGACTTGCTGCCTCATTTTGTCACAGTCCGCAATGGAGATCACCTCCATATTGAAAAAGTCGCACGCGGAAACGAAAAGGTATTAAGGGCAAGATTGGCTGATGCTGCGTTCTTCTATAAAGAAGATCAAAAGCTCCAGATAGAAACTGCATTAGATAAGCTAAAGACAATCGTCTATCATGAAGAGATAGGGACAATCGCAGAAAAGAGCGAACGTGTCCGCAATCTTGTAAAGCTGATTGCCGACAGAATGGAGATATCTTCAAATGTCATCAGCGCAGCAGACAGAGCTTCGCAAATCAGTAAATTTGACCTGGTATCACAGATGGTATATGAGTTCCCTGAGCTGCAGGGTATTATGGGTGAAAAGTATGCACTTCAAAAGGGTGAGTCTGCCGAAGTTGCTGCAGCAATCAATGAACATTACATGCCAAGGAATGCAGAAGATTCCCTTCCGAAATCCGCGGCTGGAGCTCTAGTGGCGGTTTCTGATAAGCTGGATACGATCATTTCCTTCTTTGCCCTTGGAATCATACCAAGTGGTTCACAGGATCCATATGCATTAAGAAGGCAGGCGACCGGAATCGTTCAGATACTCATCGAAAAACAATGGGCAGTGACCTTGGAAAATTTGATTGGGCTGTCTTTGAACCTGATTTCTGAAGCTGGCATTGCAAAACGGCCAGAAGAAGAAATTTATCACGATTTAATCCAATTCTTCAAGCTGAGAGTTAAGCATATGCTGCAGGAACGCGGTATCCGCTATGATATAATTGATGCAGTCCTTGGCGGTGAACTAGGCGTAGTCGCAAAGCTGATGGAAAAGGCCGATGCCCTTCAGGAGGCAAGTTCTCAGGAAGGATTCAAGGAAAGCATTGAAGCCTTAAGCAGGGTTCTGAACATCGCCAGCAAGAAAGAGGTCTTGGGGGATATCAACCCGGATCTGTTTGAAAATGAACATGAGCAAGCTTTATATAATCAATATCTTGAGCTCGCCAAGAATACTGAAACCGGCGTTGAGGCATCATCTTACTATCAAATGCTAGTTTCCCTAAAACCTGTCATCAACCAGTATTTTGACCATACGATGGTTATGTCGGATAATGATGCTGTTAAGGAAAACCGCCTTAACCAGATGGCTGCACTAGCTGTCTTGATCATGAAACTGGGCAAGGTCAATGATATTGTTGTGAAGTAATTCCATAATGTGCCTTCCTTCACAGGGAGGCACATAAAAATGTACTGTAAAAGTCGCATATTCTCCAATATAATATCAAATATCTGCTTTTTATTTACCGGCATTAAGATATAATATCTTAAAAGCAGTATTCAGTTAATTTTTTCCGAATACAAAACTGACAGCCGATTTACTGCATTAAGTTAATAGAGGCTATATATTTAGGTTTTCAATAATAATAGTGATTAATCCGGTTAGGTGGTGAGGACAATCGAACTGAATAAGCGCCAGGAGCAGATCCTGCAGATTGTAAAGGATAATGGCCCGATTACTGGTGAACATATTGCCGACAGGCTAAATCTGACAAGGGCGACATTAAGGCCGGACCTTGCCATCCTGACAATGGCCGGCTATTTGGATGCAAGGCCTCGGGTTGGATACTTTTACACTGGAAAATCAGGTTCACAGCTGATGTCTGAGAACCTTAAGAAAATTCGTGTCAGAGATTATCAGTCCATACCGGTTGTCGTACCTGAAAATGTTTCAGTTTATGACGCCATCTGCACCATGTTCCTTGAGGATGTAGGGACATTGTTTGTAGTGGACAAAGCTTCAAAGCTTGTCGGTGTTCTTTCAAGGAAGGATTTGTTGAGAGCAAGCATCGGCAAACAGGAATTGACAACGCTTCCGGTCAATATTATCATGACGCGGATGCCGAATATTACAGTCTGCAGGCGTGATGACTTGTTGATCGATGCCGCAAAGGAATTGATTGAAAAGCAGATTGACGCCCTTCCGATCATCAAAGATACGGATGATGGATTCGAGCTTGTAGGCAGGCTGACAAAGACCAACATTACGAAGGCATTCGTAGCATTGGCAGAGGAATAAGGAGCAATTATTGAAGGGGCTGGTTATTAAAATGAATAAAACGCCAATAATTTATGTGGTTTCTGACTCTGTCGGCGAGACAGCTGAACTCGTTACAAAGGCAGCGATCAGCCAATTTGAGCATGTGGATGTGACGCTAAAAAGATATCCGTATGTTGAAGATAAAGTACATATCGATGAAGTAGTAGCACTAGCAAAGCATGATGCAGGAATGATTGCATATACGCTGGTTAAACCTGAAATCAGTGATTATCTAAAAGAGGCCGCAGCTAAGGAAGGCGTATATGCCTGCGATATCATTGGCCCTCTTATGCAGCAAATCCAGATTATCAGCGGCGAAACCCCACTATATGAACCAGGCCTGGTCCGGAAGCTTGATGAAGATTATTTTAAGAAGGTAGAAGCGATTGAGTTTGCTGTTAAATATGATGACGGACGTGATCCGAGGGGAATTTTAAAGGCGGATATCGTGCTTGTCGGCGTATCGAGGACTTCAAAAACGCCGCTGTCACAATATCTTGCCCATAAAAGGTACAAAGTCGCAAACGTGCCATTGGTTCCAGAGGTAGATCCTCCGGAAGAATTGTTCCTGGTTCCGAAGGAAAAGTGTTTTGGTTTAAGGATTACTCCTGACAAGTTAAATCAAATTCGAAGAGAGCGCCTGATATCACTTGGCCTGAATGATAAAGCCATTTATGCAAACATTGAGCGTATCAAGGAAGAGATCCAGTTCTTCGATGGAGTTGTCGAGAAGATTGGCTGTCCTGTTATAGATGTAACCAATAAAGCGGTCGAGGAAACGGCTAATGTGATCCTTAATATGGTCCGCAAGAAAAATCTCAATTCCTAGCACATATCCATTTTTATGTGCTTTTCTTTTTGAGTCTTATAAACGATATTCTTTACCAAGAAAAAATAATGGAAATATAGGCTTTCTTATACTATAATAAAAAATTGTGATAAAAATGTATCTGTTTAGGTTTAGACTTGACAGATTACGAATAAACTATTTATTATCAGTTGTCAAGATAATGACCATGAAAAAATTCGACAAAGTTCCCTGTAAAAAATATAGTCCCTAAGAAGGAATACGCGGGGGGATGTAGAATTAATACTAGTGAAATCAACAATCAGACTCTATTTGTGGATGCTGATTCATGCCCAGTCATGAAGGAAATTGTCGAAATTGCTTCCGAGTTTTCAATCGGAGTGATTTTTGTGGCTTCATATGCCCACATGAGGAACAACCTTGAAGGGCAGAATTGGGTATTTGTAGATTCCCACAAAGAGGCTGTGGACCTTTATTTAATGAATCACGTTAAGAAAGGTGATTTTGCGGTGACGCAGGATATTGGTCTTGCTTCCACCCTACTTGCGAAAGGGGTTTATGCCATCTCTCCAAGGGGAACTCTATTTGAAGAAAAAGAGATACAAACTGCTCTCGAACTCAGGCATCTTTCCGCAAAGGCAAGAAGGCAGGGAGTTTATGGAAAAGGGCCAAAACCCTTTACTGAAAGAGACAGGGGGAAGTTTATAAAGGGATTAAGCATGCTTTTGTCGAATTTTAAGATATGTTCAAAGAATCACAACTAATCAGAGGTCATGCATATGGCAGAGAGGATTGCCGAGGAAAAAGTCAATGAGATCCGTCAGGCGGTTGAAATAGTCGATGTCATTGGTGATTATGTCCAGCTGAAGAAACAGGGCAGGAACTATTTTGGTCTCTGTCCATTTCATGGGGAAAACTCCCCTTCCTTTTCGGTATCGCCTGACAAGCAGATTTATCATTGTTTTGGCTGTGGTGCCGGTGGAAATGTTTTTTCATTTTTAATGGAAATTGATGGACTATCCTTCCAGGAAGCCGCAATCAAGCTTGCCGAGCGCGCAAATGTCGAATTGCAGCTGGAAGGCCCTGCTTCAGGCAGGGGACCGCAATTACCTGAAGGTTCAAGGCAAATGATTGAAGCGCATGAGTTATTGCGTAAATTCTATCATCATTTGCTTGTAAACACAAAAGAAGGTCAGGATGCATTGGAGTACCTGCTAAATAGGGGGTTCACAATGGAATCCATCGACCGCTTCCAGATTGGCTATGCACTGCCTTCTTGGGATTTTGTGACAAAACTGCTTGAAAAGAGAGGCTTTTCATTAGCTCTGATTGAAAAAGCAGGCTTGGTCATACAGAGGGAAAAAGACGGGACCTACTTTGACCGGTTCCGGGATAGAATTATGTTTCCGATTCTTGACCATCAAGGGAACACGATTGCGTTTTCAGGCAGGGCACGGGGGGGCGAAGAACCCAAATATCTGAATAGCCCTGAAACGCAAATCTTTAACAAGAGCAAGGTTTTATATAATTTCCATCTTGCTCGGGGCTCTATCAGGAAACAGCAGCAGGCTGTCCTCTTTGAAGGCTTTGCTGATGTCATTTCAGCAAATCGTGCTGGTGTCGAAAATGGCGTAGCTACGATGGGGACTTCGCTTACCGAAGAGCATATATCCTTGCTGAAGAGAAATGTCCAGGCTGTTACAATTTGCTATGATGCAGATAAAGCTGGTATAGAAGCGGCATTCAGAGCTTCTGGCATGCTTTCCAAAGCTGGATTTACGATCAAGGTAGCAATGATGCCTGATGGTCTGGATCCCGATGAGTTCATAAAGATCCACGGTGAGGAAAAGTTCAAAAATGACATCATCGGGGCAAGCTCAACCTTGATGGCCTTTAAATTATCATATTACCGAAGAGGGAAAAACCTTCAGAATGAAGGAGATCGTCTTCAATATATCGAAGAAGTACTTAAAGAAATTAGCCAGCTTGAAAAGGCCGTTGAAAAAGACCTGTATTTGAGGCAGCTTGCCAACGAATTTTCGCTTTCGCTTGATGCACTTGTGCAGCAGCAAAACCAGCTGTCACAGGCTAATAACCAACGGGGAAAAGATCAGCCCAGGCAGCAGCCGGAAAGAAACCCAGTGGCTTTCAGCCGGAAAGCCGAACTGAAGCCAGCCTATCATACAGCTGAAAGGCGCCTGATTTTCCACATGATGAGGGATTCGGATATAGCCTACAAGGTTCAGGGCCTGCTCCAGGGAAATACGTTCAACATTGATGAACATCAGGCTATTATTACTTATTTATTTGCATACTATGAAAAAGGACATGATCCCGACCCAAGTGCGTTCTTAAATTATCTAAAGGATAATAAGCTAAAAAGGGTCGTTGCTGATATAGAAATGATGCCCCTTAACGAGGAGCTCAGCGATCAGGAATTAACTGATTATATCAAGCAGGTGTTGAATTATCAAAAAATGTTAAAAATAAAGGAAAAAGTGGCAGAACAAAAACAGGCAGAACGACAAAATGACTTCTTGCGTGCTGCGGCAATAGCTGCTGAAATTATCAGCTTGCGCAAGACACTATAAATCCCTATGCTGATTGTTTTTGATTTTTGGAAGGAGGGGGACAAATGGCTGAAAAGTCGGCCCGTTCTAAAGAGGTCACAGAAAATGAAGTGACTGTTGAACAAGTGAAAGACCAGCTAACTGCGCTGGGCAAAAAGACAGGCGTCCTTGCCTATGATGATATTGCTGAAAGGCTCTCAAGCTTTGAGCTCGATTCAGACCAAATGGATGAATATTATGAGTTCCTTGGAGAGCAGGGAATTGAACTCGTTGGCGAGAGCGATGAGTCAGAGGATCCCGATCTGAAACAGCTTTCAAAAGATGATGAAGAATTCGATCTGAATGACTTGAGTGTTCCCCCAGGAGTCAAAATCAATGACCCTGTAAGAATGTATCTTAAGGAAATCGGACGCGTCGATTTGCTATCTGCAGAGGAAGAAATCAATCTTGCCGAACGGATTGAGCAAGGGGACGAAGAAGCTAAAAGACGCCTTGCAGAAGCTAACCTTCGACTTGTTGTAAGCATAGCGAAGCGCTATGTAGGCCGAGGCATGCTGTTCCTGGATTTGATCCAGGAAGGTAACATGGGATTGATCAAGGCTGTAGAAAAATTTGATTACCGCAAGGGCTTCAAATTCAGTACGTATGCTACATGGTGGATCCGCCAGGCGATCACTCGTGCGATTGCAGACCAGGCGCGTACAATCAGGATTCCGGTCCACATGGTTGAAACCATCAATAAATTAATCCGAGTCCAAAGACAGCTTCTTCAGGATTTAGGGCGCGAACCGACTCCTGAAGAAATTGGTGAAGACATGGATCTGTCACCAGATAAGGTACGTGAAATTCTTAAAATCGCTCAAGAGCCTGTTTCCCTTGAAACTCCTATTGGAGAAGAGGACGATTCACATCTTGGAGATTTCATTGAAGACCAGGACGCAACTTCTCCTTCAGAACATGCTGCATACGAGTTATTGAAGGAACAGCTTGAAGATGTTCTGGACACACTCACTGACCGTGAAGAGAATGTTCTGCGCCTCCGTTTTGGACTGGACGATGGCCGTACTCGCACATTGGAAGAAGTGGGCAAGGTATTTGGTGTTACGCGTGAACGTATTCGCCAGATCGAAGCCAAAGCACTTCGCAAGCTAAGGCACCCAAGCCGCAGCAAACGCCTGAAAGACTTTTTAGAATAGGATTGCCAAGGAATAATTTACTTTTTAAAATAAAAGTAAATTATTCCTTTTTTTATACCGACTTACTCGACAGGACGTGGATATGATGGAAGATCACCGAAAGAAAATTATTATTCATGAAATTAATTACTGGAAAACAAATCGCATGCTGCCTGAGCATTATTGTGATTTTCTTTTGAATCTGTATACAGAAGGCAGTTCGCCTGAATCACCGGCTGCAGCCAGGAAGCGTTTCTCTTTCTTATCACTTATAGATGTTATCCTGCTTGCCCTGTTATCGCTTTCAATATTTTTATTTTATTTTACTGAATTGTCTCTCACTTTGCAAATTGGCCTAGTGGCTATTTTCGGCATATGCTCAATTGTAACCGCATGGTACTTGATCTCCAAATCTTATCGAAAATTAATCCCTTTGCTAGCCGCCTCGCTTATTCTTCTGATCGTCAGCGTCCAATTGGCGGAAATTCTTTATCCTGGCAATACCTTTGCGTTATATGCGGTAACGATTGGGAATTGTCTTTTATGGATTGCTGCTGGTTATAGTTGGAGGATTGTTTCCTATAAAATCTCCGGCTTCATAGGCATTGTCATTCTGGCAATTACTATATTCATATAATAATTAAATATTTAAAAGTTTTTAAATGTTGAGAATATTGTCTGTTCACCTTTATAATGAAAAATGAAAACGTATTCAACAGCTTAAGGGGGATGGAAATGAATTTTGATTTAACATCTGAACAGGCAATGATTAAAAGGACAATTAGAGAGTTTGCTGAGGAAGAGGTTGCTCCTGGAGCGATTGAAAGAGATAAAACAAAGCAGTTTCCGACAGAAATCTTCAAGAAACTCGGCGAACTAGGAATGCTTGGTTTGCCGTTTCCAGAGGAATATGGGGGAGCAGGAGCGGATACGATCAGTTTTGCTATCGTTACTGAGGAATTGAGCAGGGCCTGTGCATCGACTGGTATTACCTACTCAGCTCATATTTCATTGGGCGGTGCACCGATAAATTTATTTGGAACAGAAGAGCAAAAACAAAAATATCTTGCTCCAATCTGTACGGGTGAATCGATGGGCGCTTTTGGGCTGACTGAGCCGAATGCCGGGTCGGATGCAGGCGGGACACAGACGACAGCAAAAGAAGAAAACGGTGAATATGTCATCAATGGAAGCAAATGCTTCATTACAAATGCGAGCTATGCAAAGCACCTGGCACTGACAGCCATTACAGGTGAAAACAACGGCACCAAAGAAATCAGTGCGATTATCGTGCCAACAGACGCTGCCGGTTTTACAGTGATCGACAACTATGAAAAAATGGGTCTTAATGCTTCCAATACGACAGAGCTGGTAATGGAAAACGTACGGGTGCCGGCAGAAAACCTGTTAGGGAAGAAAGGCCATGGCTTTAAGCAATTCCTGATCACACTGGATGGCGGCCGTATTGGTATTGGAGCAATGGCTGTGGGTGTAGCCCAAGCTGCATACGAAAAAGCACTTCAATATGCACAGGAAAGAAAACAGTTTGGCAAATCACTGTCAAAATTCCAGGCAATTCAATTTAAACTTGCAGATATGGCAATGAAGATTGAGCTTGCCAGAAATATGGTTTATAAAGCTGCATGGCTTAAGGATCAGGGCCGGCCTTTCTCTAAAGAAGCTTCCATGTGCAAGCTCTATGCCTCTGAAATAGCCATGGAGGTGGCTGACCAGGCTGTCCAGATTCATGGAGGCTATGGATACATGAGAGAGTATGAAGTAGAACGTTATATGAGGGACGCCAAGCTGCTGGAAATCGGCGAAGGAACATCTGAAGTTCAAAGAATGGTCATCGCAAGATTAATTGGCTGCTAGGTTGGAAATAGTATAAAGAGTAATTTCCACAAAAACTTCATCATTTGATGGGGTTTTTTGTCTAAATTGTGAACAAGTGTGACAAAGTTTGCTTTTTTGCTTTTCCTGTAAACGTTTTTCAAGTAAAATAATAGTTGCTTGAAATTATTATTTAAAAGTGATGTTATACATAAGGGAGGGTATTTAAATGAATCGTAATCCAATCATTCCATTCGTTTTGATCATGGTTATGGGTATCGGCTTGATGTTCCTGCTTTCTTTCAAAGGCCTCGGAGATTCCGAAGACCTTGCGAAGGAAAAGGAAGGCGGCGGCAAGACTGAAGAAACTGCTGAGGTTAACCCAGAAGAGTTCTATCAGCAAACATGTGCTGGCTGCCATGGCAATCAGTACGAAGGTGTGTCAGGTCCTTCTTTGAAGGGCGTTGGCAGCAAGTATTCCAAGGATGAAATCAAGGATATCCTGATTAACGGTAAAGGCAACATGCCTCCTGGAATGGCTGCAGGCAAGGAAGAACAAATGGCTGAATGGCTGACTACAGAATTGAAGTAAGTTTAAAAGGCTCTTTGCTTTAGCAAAGGGCCTTTACTTTTATTTCTTTCCACAATTGGACAAGGGCCTCGACCTTTTCATATACTAATAAAAGCAAACTAAGAACTAGAAGGTGACTTTCATGAATGCTGAAAAGCTATCAAACAGGCTGCAAGCCGTTGCAAATAATATTCCGGAGGGTGCCAGGCTGGCTGATATTGGTTCTGACCACGCGTACCTGCCCTGCAATGCTGTAAAGAAGGGAAATGTCTCTTTTGCCATAGCAGGTGAAGTCGCAGAAGGGCCCTTTTTATCTGCACTGGAACAGGTTAAATCTGAGGGACTTACAGATTTTATAACAGTCCGCAAGGGAGATGGCCTGGATGTGATCCAGCCTGGCGAGGTGGAGTGCATCACGATCGCAGGTATGGGAGGGACTTTGATTTCAAATATCCTGGAGCGTGGAAATTCTAAACTTGATGGAGTCAAACGGCTGATTCTGCAGCCGAATGTAGGCAGCTTTGCAGTACGCCGCTGGCTGATCGACCATCAATGGGAATTAATAAAGGAAGAAATCCTTAAAGAGGATGGAAAAATTTACGAGATCCTCGTAGCAGAAAAAGGGGAACCATTAAAGCCTTACGAGCAAATCGACCGGGAGAAAGGCATCCTGTTCGGCCCGTTTTTAATGCAAGAAAAGCATCCAGCTTTCATAGAAAAATGGAACCATGAAAAAAAGAACTGGGAACGAATCAAGCAGCAGCTTGAAATCGCAGTCCAAAATGATGAAACGGCTGAAAAACGGCAGGAGCTTGAGCTTAAGATCAAGATGGCAGAGGAGGTACTTAAGTGAAAAAGGTAAACGGACATGAAGTCATCCAGCTATTTGAACAATTTTCCCCAAAGGCCTACGCGATGGAAGGTGATAAAATCGGGCTGCAAATAGGCGCATTAAATCAGCATGTGCAAAATGTCCTGGTTGCTTTGGATGTGACTGAGGAAGTGGTGGAGGAAGCTATTGCAAAGAATGTCCAATTAATCATCGCCCATCATCCACCGATTTTCAGGCCGCTCCAGAAAATCGCGACAGAAACCCCTTCAGGCAGGATGATTGCAAAGCTAATCAAGCATGATATCGCGGTTTACGCTGCCCATACAAATCTCGATGTGGCTGTCGGCGGAGTGAACGATTTGCTTTCCGATGCTCTGGGGTTACAGGACCCGGAAGTGCTGATACCTACATACGAAGATAAATTGAAAAAGCTGGTTGTTTTTGTTCCAGCGGAAAATGCTGAAAAACTGAGGGAAGCTCTCGGCAATGCGGGTGCTGGTTCTATAGGCAATTACAGCCACTGTTCGTTTTCAGGATTGGGAGAAGGCCGCTTCCTTCCTGGTGAAGATACAAATCCTCATATAGGGAAACAGGGAAAGCTTGAATCGGTCAATGAAGTCAGGGTGGAGACTATTTTTCCGCAAAGTCTTGAAAAAAAAGTATTACAAGCTATGATTAAAGCTCATCCATATGAAGAGGTCGCCTATGATGTTTACAGCCTTGAGAATAAAGGGGAACAGCTGGGGCTTGGACGCATCGGTAAAGTGGCTGAAACCACACTTGGAGAATTTGCTGAAAAAGTGAAGCAAGCCTTTGAGGTTGACACGGTCCGTGTTGTCGGTGATTTAAATGCAAAAGTGAAAAAGGCTGCTGTCCTGGGCGGTGATGGCAATAAGTATTATACTCAGGCCAAATTCCGCGGAGCTGATGTTTATATCACTGGGGACATATATTATCATACTGCTCATGATGCCATGATGGCAGGCTTGAATATGATCGATCCAGGCCATAATGTCGAAAAGGTGATGAAAAAAGGGGTAGCCAAAGCAATGGATAAGCTCTGCAAGGAAAAAGGCTATGATGTCGTTTTCCTTCCATCTGAAATCGGCACCGACCCTTTTACATTTATTTAAGATACTTCGAAAGAACCTTATAAAAGCAAAGCAGCCTGAATTCATTCAGGCTGCTTTATATTGTCTATAGACTTGCTTCTGCCTTTTTTACCTTTGGAAGGATTTTGCTTAAAGGAACCTTTTTCTCTTTGACCCATGTTGCTTCGTTCTCTGGGTCAAATTGATCAATGAAGGTAATGACCTCTTTGGTAATCGGCGTAGGTGTCGACGCTCCAGAGGTCACAGCGACCGTTTTTGCCTCTCTTATCCAATCAATATCCAATTCAGTAATATCTGCAATCCTGTAGGCTTTGGTGCCAGCGATTTCTTCTGATACCTGCGCCAGGCGATTGGAGTTATTGCTTTTTGGATCGCCTACAACGATGAGGACATCAGCCTCTTTTGCCTGTTCCGCAACAGCCTCCTGACGAACCTGGGTTGCCATGCAGATTTCTTTATGGACCTCTGCATGCGGGAATTTTTCTTTTACTTTCTCCATGATTTCTGCAACATCCCACTGGCTCATTGTCGTCTGGTTCGTTACAATCAGTTTTTCAGCATCCAATGATAGTGCTTCAACATCTGCAGCTGTTTCAACGAGGTGGACAATTCCAGGTGCGACGCCAACTGCGCCCTCGGGTTCAGGGTGACCTTTTTTGCCGATATAAATGACCTCGTAGCCTTCTTCTTCCTTGGCACGGATCAGGTTGTGGGTGTTCGTGACATCAGGACAGGTTGCGTCGATGGAAACCAGGCCTTTCTTTTTAGCCAGCTCCCGGACCTCTGGTGAAATTCCGTGGGCAGTAAAAATAACGGTCCCGCCATCAACCTTCTCCAGGATTTCCCTGCGGTTGTTTCCATCTAGTGTGATAATGCCTTCTTCTTCGAAGGCATCGGTGACATGTTTATTATGGACAATCATCCCAAGTATATATATAGGCCGCGGCAAGCTTTTGTCGAGTGCAGCATTGCGTGCAATGACCATAGCGTCTACTACGCCATAGCAATAGCCGCGCGGTGAAATTTTAATAACATTCATTGCGTCATCCTCCTGCGAAAACCTCTGATTCTCTCTTTTATTATATAAGACTTGCAGAAAGAATACAAAAGTGACTTTTTTCACTGGAATGTATTAAAGGATCCGCCTGGCTATATAAAAAGTTTTGGGGATGAAGATCCTTTAGGAGCCTGCTTTCCCTTACCGGCTGATGTTTTTCTGCGCTTTTTTGCTGAAGCTTTTTTCTTGACGGGTTCATGCACCGACTCAATTTCTTCTGTGCTCTCCGATTCAACAGGCGAACTTTTTGCCTGCTCATCCGCATCGGGCATATCCTTAAGGCCTTTATACAGTTTCCACATCGAAGGCAGGTTGCGGACGAGAGGGCCGTACTGCTGAATCATTGGACCGAATTGCTGGGCTGTGCTCAGCACTTTTTGTGTATTGGTAAGAAAGCCGTTAAGGGCTGCCGGGTCGGTCAATGTTTTCAGGAAGCCTCCTCCAGAGCCTGCAGCCGCACGTGCCGGACTGCTTCCGGCTGATAGCAGGCCATTTACAGGGCTCCCCGGACCTCTTCCTCCTCCTTTGCCGAGAATTTTGGCCAGCAGGCCGCCACCTTGTTTTCTTTGTGGCCCTCGGCTATTCATTGGGCCAAACTGTCCCTGGCGCATCCTTGGCATAGGTGCAAAGCTTCCTGGGGGCATCTGGCGAGGTGGCATGCCAGGCCTTCCCATGGGCATGGGTCCCATGAAGTGCTGCGGCATCCCTCGGGAATTCATACGGGGTCCTTGAAGCATAGAGACCCCTCCTTTCCATTAATCGTCTCCTATTAGAGTATGCAGCTGACTGGAAATGGTTTAATAAATTGCTTTTGCCATGAAACAGGTTGTTTTTTTACAAGGAAAGGTTAATATAGTACTGATTGGAGATTTTCTGCAATCTTTATTATAATTACAGGATGAACCTGAAGAGACCAGCTTACGGAACGGGCTGAAGTCCTGAGCGATAAAAGGACAAGGGTAAAAAAGGAGATTTACAATGACAGAAACAAAATTTGAACGATATGAACTTAAGCCTTTCATCATAAATGCTGTGAAAAAGCTTGGCTTTCATGAGCCAACAGAAATACAGGAGCGCTTGATTCCGACCATTTTAAAAGGGGAGAGCGCGATTGGCCAGTCGCAGACAGGTACAGGCAAAACGCATGCCTATGTTTTGCCAATCATGAACAAGATCGATGCTGCCCGCAATGAAGTCCAGGCTGTCATCGCGGCGCCTACACGCGAGCTTGCCAACCAGATCTATCATGAAGTATTGAAAATTGCCGAGAGTGCTCCAGAGGATGAAAGAATTACCGCTCGCTGCTACATTGGCGGTACAGATAAGCAAAGAACCATCGAAAAGCTTAAGACTCAGCCTCAAATTGTAATCGGTACTCCAGGCAGGATTAATGATCTCGTAAAAGAAAATGCCTTATACGTGCATACAGCATCGGTACTGGTTGTTGACGAAGCGGATCTCATGCTTGATATGGGCTTCATTGAGGATATAGACCAGTTTGCATCCCGCATGCCTGAAAAGCTTCAAATGCTTGTTTTTTCAGCTACCATCCCGGAGAAATTGAAGCCATTCCTGAAAAAATACATGGAAAACCCAAAATATGTCCAGGTTGATCCTAAACAGGCAACAGCTGAAAATATCGAGCATATTCTTTTGCCATCAAGACATAGGGATAAGATCGGCCTTGTCCATTCGGCATTGCTTGCATTTAACCCTTACCTTGGAATCGTATTCGCGAATACGAAGAAAAAGGCAGATGAGATTGCCGATGGCTTAATCCAGAAGGGCATGAAAGTTGGCCGTATCCATGGTGACCTGAGTCCGCGTGAACGGAAGAGGGTCATGAAGCAGATTAAAGATCTTGAATTCCAGTATCTTGTTGCGACCGACCTTGCTGCTAGGGGAATTGACATCCAGGGAATCAGCCATGTAATTAACTATGAACTTCCTACTGACCTCGATTTTTATATCCACAGGGTGGGAAGGACAGCACGTGCAGGTTCATCAGGAATCGCGCTGACGATTTATGAGCAAAGTGATGAGGATGCATTAGTGAGACTTGAGAAAATGGGAGTCACCTTTAAGAACATTGATTTGAAAAAGGGTGAATTCACTGAGATAGAAGAACGCAACAGGCGCCAGAACAGAAAGAAAAAAGAATCACCAGGCGAAGCAGTTGCTAAATCGCTTGTTTCCAAGCCGAAGAAGGTAAAGCCGGGCTACAAGAAGAAAATGCAGGCGGAAATGGATAAGATTAAAAAGAGACAAAACCGTCTTCAGAAGAAAAAGTAATATGTGTTAGGGAGAGATTAGGTATGCTAATTGGCTCACATGTTTCAATGAGCGGCAAAAAAATGCTTCTGGCTGCCAGTGAAGAAGCAGTATCATATGGAGCAAATACCTTTATGATTTATACTGGGGCACCCCAGAATACTAGACGGAAGAAAATCGAGGACCTTAATATTGAAGAGGGCCGGAGACATATGGAGCAGAACGGCATCAGTGAGATTGTAGTCCATGCCCCGTATATCATCAACATCGGTAATACCTCCAATCCCGATACTTTCGACTTGGGTGTAAGATTCCTCAGAAGTGAAATCGATCGAACAGAGGCACTCGGAGCGAAGCAAATCGTCCTGCACCCTGGAGCGCATGTCGGTGCAGGCACAGAATTAGGCATCCGGAAAATTGTCGAGGGCCTGAATGAGGTCCTAACGGTCAATGACAATGTCCAGATTGCCCTCGAGACGATGGCGGGAAAGGGATCGGAATGCGGAAAGTCCTTCGAAGAGTTAGCAATGATTATCGACGGGGTCAACTACAATGACAAACTCTCTGTCTGCTTTGACACTTGCCATACTCATGATGCAGGCTATCCGGTTGTCGAGGATTTTGACGGTGTCCTGAATGAATTTGACAAAATCATTGGTATTGACCGGCTGAAGGTTCTTCATATCAATGACAGCAAAAACGCTATGGGCATGAGGAAGGACCGCCATGAGAATATCGGATTTGGTCATATCGGTTTTGATGCACTAAGCTATATTGTGCACCATCCTCAGCTGACAGCCATTCCGAAAATACTCGAAACCCCATTTGTCGGGGAAGACAAGAACAATAAAAAAGCACCGTACAAACATGAAATCGCAATGCTGAAGAGCAAACAATTTGAGGAAAGCCTGCTGGATAAGATCATGATGGGATAAGCAGGAGATAAAGAGAAAAGCTGACGGTTTACACTTAGCCATAAGGCAAAGGAACCGGCAGCTTTTTATTTATCTTTAAAACCGAATTGTAAAATTAGCAACTAACTTATGAGGTCTCATTTAGTGAACTGGATAAAAAGCTTGTTAACCTCCCGAGCTGTTTCCGGGTTTGTGATCCTGGCAATTTCCTTGATCAAAGCAGTCCGTTCCGAATTATTGAAAATATTGACTTTTTTCCCTCGTAAGTACTCGGCAATTTTCTGAGCCTGCGGTTTTGAGACAGAGATTTGAAATTGTTTCGCATATTTTAACAGTTCATCAGCCGTAATATTGCTTATTTTATGGTTTATGATATTTTCAAAAATAGCCAAAGTTCATCACTCCTCCATAGTAGCCTATGAGCCAGCGGAGGAAATAGTGACACTTTTTCTTTCTTAAGTGCTGTTTTTGCTATCAGGAGTGGGGAATTTCGGATAATGCGAATCATATTGTTTACAATCAGCAAGGATAAAGATATACTACTTAATGTAAATCGTAATGATTCTTATTTTATGCGGGTGATTAAATGAGCAATAAAGAATATATTGTCCAGGTGCAGGATTTGTATTATCGATACGAAAAAGAGAATGTACTTGAAAATATAAATTTGAATATTGAGAAGGGGAGCTTTCTGGCAATTGTCGGGCCAAACGGTTCTGGTAAATCAACCCTTCTAAAGCTGATGCTGGGACTGCTGAAACCGCAGCAAGGCTTGATTAAATTATTTGGACAGGAAAGCAATAAATTCAAGGACCAGCATAAGATCGGCTTTGTGTCACAGAAAGCAAATTCATTCAATACTGGTTTTCCGGCAACTGTTTTTGAAGTGGTTGCTAGCGGTTTGACAAAAAAGCTTGGTCTTTTTACATTTCTGAAAAAAACGGATGATGATAAAATCAGGCAGGCCATAGAATCTGTGGGAATGGCAGAGTATATTGACAGGAATATCGGAGAGCTTTCCGGGGGCCAGCAGCAGCGGATTTTTATTGCAAGAGCTCTTGTCAGCAATCCGGAATTGCTGATTCTTGATGAACCTACAGTCGGTGTGGATGCTAAGAATGTCAATTCCTTTTATGAAATGCTTGAAACGCTTAATAAAAAGAACGGAATCACGCTCCTGCTCGTAACTCATGATATCGGGACGATATCCGATAAGGTTACAAATGTAGCCTGCCTGAATAAAAACATGCACTTCCATGGAAGTACCGAAGAATTTGAACAACTGAAGGTTAATGAGGTTTCAGAAATCTACGGGCATGATATCCATGTTTTGACACATGACCATCATCATCATGAGGGGGCCCATTCATGATCAGAGGTTTGATGCAGTATGAATTTTTGCAGAATGCTTTCCTGACAGGATTGATCATTGGGGTGATTGCTCCGCTTCTTGGTGTTTTTATTGTTGTCCGCCGGCTGTCACTCATTGCGGATGCCCTAAGCCACGTGACATTGGCTGGTATAGCGGCAAGTTTGCTGCTTGAAAAGAAGTTCATGCTTTTCAGCGGTGTGAACCCGTTATATATGGGGATGGCATTTTCGGTAGGCGGCTCGCTCTTTATTGAAAAATTAAGATCTGTTTACAAGCACTATCAAGAATTGGCTATACCGATTATTTTGTCAGGCGGAATCGGGCTTGGTGTCATCTTTATTTCGCTTGCCGATGGTTTTAATACAGACTTGTTCAGTTACTTGTTTGGGAGTGTCAGTGCTGTCAGCAGGACAGATCTCTGGACGATTGCGATCATCAGTATACTCGTCATTGCGCTGGTTATTCTGCTGTATAAGGAATTATTCTTATTATCTTTTGATGAAGAGTATGCACGGGCTACAGGCATAGCTGCAAAGACGCTGCACTTCATCTTTATTATTATGGTTGCATTGGTTATTGCTGCTTCCATGAGAATAGTCGGTATCCTGCTTGTATCTTCTTTGATGACGCTGCCGGTCGCAGCAAGTATCAGATTTGCTAAGGGATTTAAGCAAACCATCTTCTTCTCCATCCTTTTTGGCGAAATCTCTGTACTGGGAGGACTTATTCTCTCTTACTACATGGACCTTGCACCAGGCGGCACAATCGTCATGATTGCGGTACTCATCCTGATCTTGGCCATATGGCTGAAGAAACGCGCTTCAACAAGACCTATTTAGCGGGGTGACTCTTATGAATGTAAATGATGCCATGAACCTTCTGAAGGAACAGGGTTATAAACATACCGGAAAGCGGGAGGACATGCTTCAGCTTTTTTCCGATAATGATAAATATTTGACGGCAAGAGATGTCTTGGAGCAGATGAAAGGGAACTACCCGGGATTAAGCTTTGATACGATCTACAGGAACCTTAGCGTGTTTGTTGAGCTTGGAATTCTGGAAATGACAGAGCTGTCTGGGGAGAAGCATTTCCGTTTTACTTGTTCGCATAAAGAACATCACCATCATTTTATATGCCTGGATTGCGGCAAGACCAAGGAAATTGAGACTTGTCCGATGAGAAATATCGAGGGCAGCTTTAAAGGGTATGATATTTCCGGGCATAAATTTGAGATTTATGGCCGCTGCCCTGATTGTGTACAATAATTAAACCATAAATGAAAGGCCTGGCTGGCAGCAGCCAGGCCTTTTCTTGCAGCGGATAATTATATTATAAGGTTCTCCAAAATAAAAAACGGCCAGAAACAGGGCCGTTTAACTATGATTAAGCCAATTCTCCACCCAGTCCCTCGCTTCAATCCACGTTTTTACGCGGATGACTCCCTCAGGAATGGGCTCCTGGTTATAGGGAGTATCGAAGAGCAGGACCGGAATGTTTAGCTCTTCATGGAGAATTACTGCGTTATCATGTTTGTCCTCAAAGAAAATATCAACATTATATTTCCGTGCTGCCTCGATTTTATCATGTGAACCAATCAAATGAATATCATCAAACCCCAGTTCCTGAGCTGTAAACCACTCCTTCGTCAGGTCCATTAGATGGCTCCCTCTTGCACTGATGAAAAATAATTCATGCTGCTTTTCCCATTTTTTTAAAACTTCTTTTGCTCCTTCTGCCAGTGGAGACTGGGAGTAAATGACAGGCTCCATCTTTTTGAACCATGCCGCAAATTCTTTTTCGGATACTGTTACAAGCGGCATAAAATCATACTGCTTTATGTCATCCAGCGTAATATTTAAATTAAATGCTTCATTCAAATAAGGAACAAAGGTGGTTGGGCATGTAACTGTTCCGTCAATATCTATGCCAAATCGTTTTTTCATGCAGATTTCTCCTTAATAAAAACTATATCTTAATCTTACCAGATGTACATATACGGCAAAAGTTACTTTTACTTCGTAAACATGGCAAGTCAAACATTGCCATGATGAAATACACCCCCGTTGTAAACAATAATAAATGCTCCACTACAGAAAGCGAGGGATTATAGTGGCAGATCAAGAACGTAAACAGCTTGGTACCGAATATATTACTGAACCTGAGCAGGACGTCATCACTGTAAGGGATGCACGTGCTGAAATTTACCAGGAAGAGACCGCAACCGAGATTGCTGTTCCTGAACGTGATGAACACTATCAGAACATGACGGCAATTGCTTCGCCTGAACGTGATGAACACTACCAGGAAATGACGGCAATCGACTCATCCGAGCGTGACGAACACTACCAGGAAATGACTGCAATTGCCTCTCCTGAACGTGACGATCGCTACCGCGAAGAAACCGCGGCAGAAATTGCGGCACCTGCACCTGTAATCAGAAACAGAGGCTCAGAAGAAGAAAGTACGACTGGAGGAAGAGGGCTGGCATACTCAGCTCTTGCCTTATCGATCTTGTCGCTGTTTATACTGCCTGTTCTTTTCGGAGCAGCCGGAATTGTCCTTGGCTTCATGGCCCGCAGAAGGGGTTCTGAGCTGGGTACCTGGGCAATAGGAATCGGGGTTATTTCAATCCTGATTGGCATCTTCATCCTGCCGTTTTTTTAACGGTGCATAAAGCAAGCTATAAAAAGACCCGGGAAAAGTTCCCGGGTCTTACATCTGCTTATTGCTGGACTGCAGCGGCTGCTTCAGCAGCTTCACGCAATTTCTCCTCTGCAATCTTATCGATTTCTTTTTTTAGTTCCTCCACCATTGTCGCTTCAGGAACCTTTCGGACGATTTCTCCTTTACGGAATAATAGCCCTTCCCCTCTTGCACCAGCAATCCCGATATCTGCCTCACGCGCTTCGCCAGGGCCGTTTACAGCACAGCCAAGAACTGCTACCTTAATAGGAGCTTTAATTTTTGAAATGTACTCTTCGACCTCGTTTGCAATGCTGATCAGGTCAATTTCAATCCTTCCGCATGTAGGACATGAAATCAATGTCGCCGCATTTGCTGCAAGGCCAAATGCTTTTAGAAGCTCTCTGGCAACTTTGACTTCTTCAACAGGATCGGCACTTAAGCTAACCCTTACTGTATTCCCGATACCCTTGCTCAGAATAGCGCCAAGACCAGCGGCACTCTTTACTGTTCCTGCAAATAATGTTCCGGATTCAGTAATTCCAAGATGCAGCGGGTAGTCAAATGCCTTTGCAGCTTTTTCATAAGCTTCAATTGCAAGGTTCACATCAGAAGCCTTCATGGAAACAATGATGTTGTGGAAATCAAGGTCCTCAAGGATTTTAATGTGATGCAACGCACTTTCGACCATGCCGTCCGCCGTTGGATATCCGTATTTCTCCAGGATGCGCCTTTCAAGTGAACCAGCATTTACACCAATCCTGATTGGGATTCCGCGTTCCTTGGCTGCTTTTACGACTGCCTCGACTTTTTCGCGTTTCCCGATATTCCCTGGATTGATCCTGATTTTATCTGCTCCGCCCTCAATCGCCTTTAGTGCGAGGCGATAATCAAAATGAATATCGACCACAAGCGGGATATTGATGCGTTTTTTGATTTCAGGTATTGCATTTGCTGCTCTTTCATCAGGGCATGCAACACGGACAATCTGGCAGCCTGCTTCTTCAAGACGCTTGATTTCAGCTACAGTCGCCTCTACATCATGTGTCTTTGTGGTTGTCATACTTTGGATGACAACCTCGTTATTGCCGCCTATAGTTAAATTTCCAACCCGAATTGGACGGGTCTTGGTACGATGTATAATTTCACTCAACAGTGATTCGCTCCTTTGAAAAAATGGAATTCAAATAATAAATTCTTATTGATGCACATCCCCATTTTATCAATCTTCTGCTTCCGTTGACAAGGAAAGACTATTTGTTAGCCTTCACTATTTCCCTTGCTATAATCCGGGAATTTGTATGTCCTGCCAAATTTGATCTTTTGCGGATCTGTTCCATCATTCAATCGCTTGAAGTCGTCGACTGCCTTTGAAACAGGTACAGCAAGCGGTGTTTTTGAGTTGCTGTCCAATACGGATAAAACGGTGTCTCCCGGTTTAACCTCGTGTTCAAAATATGGTATCCCTGCCGATTCCTCTTCAATCTTTTTAACTTCCTTTTCCTTTGCTTCTATTATTTTCATATTTGCTGCGGGAAGAGTCCCAGCAGTCAAGTCATTGTAAACCGCATACGTTACTATTATGAATACCAATAATCCCACTAGCTTTTTCACAGGATCAGCCTCTCTTTCATGCCTATATCAAATGATATGTACCTGAAGTAGAGTTAAGAACACTTATTACTAGATTTTAAAACGTTTTTTGAAAGTATATGGTTTAGGCCAATGTTGATATCAACAGTCCCTTAAGCCAAGGCTCTGTTAAACGAGGCTGTTGATTTTCGTTCCAGGCGCTTCGCTTTCCTCGGGGCGTGGGGTGAGCCTCCTCGTCGCTTTGCTCCTGCTGGGTAAAATGGCCCCTTCTTTTCGGGCCATTTCTACCTAGGTCTCACCTACCCGCTTCATCCCGAAGGAGTCTTCGCGCCTTCCACTACAATCAACAGGGTTAAAAATCAACATTCAGCTTTAACACAGCCTAAGCCAAAAAAAATACGCCAAAGGCGCATTTTACTCCAAATCATTCTTCTGGGAGGGAAGTTCCTTGATTGCCAATAAAAGAATCATTGAGCTGACGAACCAGTTGATCAAGAAGCCGTTCGGCACATCAGTCTTCAGCAAAGCCATTATAGTGAAGAATAAACTGGGAAGTGTCACACTGTAGGCTGCCATCCGCCACAAATGCCTATATTCCAGGGTTTTTCCTGCAACCTGCTTTAATAGTAAGCCGAAGAGGGCAAGGAGGGTTATTTCGATAAACTTCATTCCGCTAGAGAGAATGTAAATAGCTGTAAAGAATAAACCAGTAACGATTGGAAGAAAGGCTCCGGCTCTGTCAATCAAACTGAGCATATCTTTTTTGGATAGCATTTCATCGGCGAGTAAAGTGTATGGGATTGTGTTGCTTTGCCCACCAGCATTAAGAACGGCATGATCTTTCAGCAGCCCAAAAACAGAATTGGTTTCTGCGAAATCTTCTAACTCAACAGCACCTGTAGAATCAAAGACCATCGTAAAACTTCCATTCTTTATAGTAATAGGCTCTCTGGCCTCCGACCTCAGCTGGCCTTCTTGAATGCTGAACTCTGGGAGCTCTGATTCAATCACCGCTCTTGAAGAGGTAAGAGCGTCCTGAATGCTTGAAGCAAAATAGAATGAAGAGGGAAGTATTGATAAAAATGTTAACAGGAAAACATATGAAATAGTCTTTCCGATTCCCTGATACCTGAATGCTGCGATATCACGAGGTGAATACAGGCTTTTCACAAATTGTTTTAAGAGGTTCATATATACACGTCCTTATATCAATTCCGCCTATTATTTTAGCTTTTTAACCATGGAGAAAACAAGCGACAGGGTACTTTCTGTAACATTTTTGTAACATAAAGCCCTATTGTTAAGGTATTGTAAATTTGGACCTTAAACAGTTTACTTTTAATTAAAAATCCCTTCATAATAATGAAGGTTTGTAATTCTTTGTCGAAATTTTTCTAGGGGTTGAAAAAATGGAATTGAATTTACAAGAAATGCTGTTTGAGTTCTTTGGGGGTCTTGGAATTTTTTTATACGGCATTAAATTTATGGGAGACGGACTGCAAAAATCAGCAGGTGAACGGTTGAGGGACATTTTGGACCGTTTTACAACGAATCCTTTAATGGGTGTTTTAGCAGGGATCTTTGTAACCGTACTATTACAAACAAGCAGTGGTACTACGGTTATTACTGTCGGGCTCGTAAGCGCCGGTTTTATGACATTAAGACAGGCTATCGGGGTAATCATGGGTGCCAACATCGGAACTACAGTCACAGCGTTTATCATCGGTATTGATATTGGCGAATATGCATTGCCTATCATAGCAGTCGGATCAATTATGTTATTTTTCTTTAAAAATAAGCAGATCCATAACTTTGGACAAATTGTCTTTGGATTTGGAGCGTTATTCTATGGGTTAGAATTAATGAGTGGAGGAATGAAACCATTAAGAAGCTTGGAATCATTTCATGATTTGACTGTAGAGATGAGCTCAAACCCGATCCTGGGAGTTGTTGTCGGAACTATTTTTACAGTGATTGTTCAAAGTTCCAGTGCAACTATTGGTATTCTTCAAAGTCTTCATGCTGAATCCATGATTAATCTTGATGGGGCATTACCAATCTTGTTTGGTGACAATGTCGGCACCACGATCACTGCAGTTCTTGCTGCAATTGGCACATCTGTAGCTGCGAAGAGGGCAGCTGCAACACACGTGCTTTTCAATCTTATCGGTACAACGATTTTCTTGATTCTTTTACGGCCATTTACAAGCCTGATTGAATTATTAAGTGATAAATTACATCTAAATCCTGAAATGTCCATTGCATTTGCGCATGGGATTTTCAATACAACCAATACGTTAATCCAGCTGCCATTCATCGCGATCTTAGCCTTGATTGTTACTAAACTTATTCCTGGTGAAGATACGATCGTTGATTATAAGGCGCAGCATCTTGATCCAGTATTTATCGAACAATCTCCTTCTATCGCGTTAGGTCAGGCGAAGGAAGAAGTACTCCGTATGGGTAAATTTGCATTAAAAGGACTTGAAGAAACAAATCAATTCTTAAAAACGCATAATACCAAGCATGCTAGCAGTGCGTATCAGCTTGAGGATGCAATTAATAATCTTGACCGCAAGATAACTGATTATCTCGTTGATTTAGCAACAAGCTCATTATCAGCACATGAATCAGAAGAACATAGCATGCTGATTGATACAGTCCGCGATATCGAAAGAATCGGTGACCATTTCGAAAACATCATCGAATTGGTTGAATACCAGCAGGCTAACAAAGTGAAGATGACTGATACTGCGATGGATGATCTTGAAATCATGTTCAATCTTACTGTACAGACAGTTGATGAAGCATTACAGGCACTTGATCAGAAAAATCTTGAAATCGCTTCTGCAGTTGTTAAAAAAGAAAATGAGATTGACAGTATGGAACGTACGCTTAGAAAGCAGCATATCCTTCGCATGAATGAAGGAAACTGCTCCGGACAGGCTGGGATTGTATTCGTTGACATTATCAGCAACCTCGAACGAATTGGGGATCACGCTGTAAATATCGCTGAATACGTTTTAGGAGACCAGAAATGATGGTAAGATAAGCAAGGGGATGCCCTTGCTTCAGACTGTAGACAAACTCGATGGAAATCGAGCTTGTCTACAGTTTTTTTGGTTTGTGCTGGAATGGGGCTGTTGATTTCCGTTCCAGGCGCTTCGCTTTCCGCGGGGCCGGCGCTGAGCCTCCTCGTCGCCGCTGGCGC